>JAFOAB010000243.1 GCA_017382555.1 Clostridia bacterium | reverse complement strand
GGTCAGGTGTGTTTTTGTGGTTATTGTATTATTCCTCGGTCTTGTTAGCGGCAATTATCTTCTGTGCGATATTTGCGGGAACCTGCTCGTAGCGGATGAACTCATAGTCAAAGCTTCCTCTGCCCTGAGTCATTGCGCGGAGAGAAATGGGATAATCGAGCGTTTCAGCCTTCGGGATCTCGGCGTCGATGATGGTGTAACCCTTCTTTTCCGCGGGGTTCATACCCATAACTCTGCCGCGGCGCTTGGTAAGATCGCCCATTACGTCACCAACGTATGCCTCGGGGATTGTTACGTTCATCGCACCGATAGGCTCAAGAAGAACGGGGTTAGCAAGCTTGAGGCACTCCTTATATGCAAGGTTTGCTGCAAGCTTGAAGGACATCTCGGAGGAGTCAACGTCGTGGTAAGAGCCATCGTAGAGGTTAGCGGCAAGGTTTACCATCGGGTATCCTGCAACGCCCTTCTGCATTGCTTCCTGAAGTCCCTTTTCAACTGCGGGGTGGAAGTTCTTCGGAACGCTACCACCGAAGATGGACTCGGTAAATGTAAGTCCCTCAGCCTCTCCGGGAGCAAACTTGATTTTAACGTGACCGTACTGACCGTGTCCGCCGGACTGCTTCTTGTGCTTTCCTTCAACCTCAACGGTCTTGGTGATGGTCTCGCGGTAGGGAATCTTGGGTGTGTCAAGCGTTACGGAGGTGCCGAAGCGGCTCTTAAGCTTGGAGGTGATTACCTCAAGATGGATATCTCCAAGACCGCTTACAACCATCTGCTTGGTCTCCGCATTGTTCTCGTAGCGAAGGGTGAGATCCTCCTCAAGCAGCTTGGTAATGCCGGAGCTGATCTTATCCTCATCTCCCTTAGCGGTGGGAACGATGCTCATCGTCATATAGGGGGTGGGGTATTTGATGGTATTATACTTGGTAGCGGAGGAGAGAGCGAGCGTATCGTTGGTATTGGTCTTATTAAGCTTTGCTATCATACCGATGTCGCCGCAGCAGAGGGAATCAACTTCGGTCTGCTTCTTACCGCGCATGGTGTAGATGTGCGCCATCTTCTCCTGTACGCCGCTTGTGTTGTTTGTGAGCGTCATATCCTTCTTCAGCTCACCGTTCATAACCTTGAAGAAGGACATCTTACCAACGAACGGGTCGGCAATGGTCTTGAACACGAAGAGCTTGGTCTCGCCGTCGGGCTCGATTGCAACGTCGTTGCCGTCGATATCAACCTCAACCTTACGCGCGGTAGGACGGGGGAAGGAAGCAACGATGGTGTCAAGCACCGTAAGAATGCCCCACATCTTTGCAGCCGCACCGCAGAACACGGGAACGATATCACCGTGGATGATACCCTCGTGGATAGCCTCAACAGCCTCATCGTACGTAATCTCTTCTTCGTTGAAGAACTTATCCATCAGCTCGTCGCTTGTCTGTGCGATAGACTCGAACAGCATATTGCGGTATTCCTCAGCAACGGGCATAAACGCTTCGGGAATGGGAGATTCGGAGATGTTACCTTCCTTATCATATACGTAGGTACGCATATCAACGAGGTTAAGGAAGCCGATAACCTTATCAACCTCGATCATGGGAATGGTGATAGGACAAACGGTAACGCCGAAATGCTCGCGAAGGGAATCAAAGGCCTTCTTGAAGCGGCATTCGGGATCGTCAAACTTATTGATGAAGAAAGCCTTCGGGATACCTGCATCGGTTGCGTAGTCCCATGCAAGCTCGGTACCAACCTCAACGCCTGCTTTACCGTCGACAACGATGATGGCGCTGTCCGCAACTCTTGCTGCCTGAAGAGACTCGCCTACAAAATCAAGGAATCCGGGGGAGTCTATAAAATTGATCTTACAGTCCTTATATGTAATCGGAATTATAGAAGAAGAAATGGAGTAGCCGCGCTTGATCTCCTCTGCATCGTAATCACTTACTGTGTTACCCTCGGAAGGCTTTCCGAGACGGTCGATTGCGTGGGTACGGTAAAGCATTGCCTCTGCAAAAGAGGTCTTACCACTGCTGCCGTGTCCGAGAAGCGCGATGTTTCTGATGGTTTTTGTGTTAAAGTTCGCCATAATGTTTTGCTCCTAATTTCCTAAATTGAATACCCTTAAAGAAGCATCCTTGACTTATTATACAATTTTTTGGGTAACAATTCAAGATGGTTTTTTGTATTTTGCGCTTGTAAAGTGTAGAATGAAAAGGGCTATAATTGTGCAAAATGCACAATTATAGCTCATCAAAACCAATTCCTTGGTATTTTTGGGTTTCAAATAGCAGCTTATCAAGCTCGTCGATAACCGTCAGCTTTTTGCGGCTCCATTCGGGGGCAAGGAGGTCTGCGGCGGGTGCGTCGCCCGTAACCCTGCCGATTACGGTTTCCTTCGGCAGATACTCGAGCGCCTCCGCAATTACGGAGATATATTCCTCTCGCGTCATCGGCTCATATTCTCCACGCTGATACATATCACCGAGTGCCGTGTCCTTCAAAACGTACAGCAGATGGAACTTCACCTGCTCCGGCTTTAGCCTTGCAACCTCTTTAACGGTGTTTATCATATCCTCGCGCGTTTCACCGGGGAGGCCGAAGATAAGATGAATGCAGACGTTGATGTTTCCCGCATTGCGCAAAAGGGAATAGCCGCGAAGAAAATCCGCATAGCTGTGACAACGGTTTATAAGCTCCGCGGTTTTATCGTTTGCGGTCTGAAGCCCCAGCTCAACGGTAAGAAAGGTCTTCTTGCCTATTTCGGAGAGCATTCTTGCACAGCTTTTGCTGATGCAATCCGCCCTTGTTGCAACCGCAAGTCCGACAGCACCCTCAAGGCTGATTGCCTCCTCAAAAAGCGCTTTCAGCTTTTCTGTGGGTGCGTACGTGTTTGTGTGAGCCTGAAAGTAGGGGATCGTTTTCGTTACGTTCCACTTTTTGCGCATACCGGTAAGCATTACGTCGTACTGCTCCTTTATAGGCAGACAAGCGGGGGCGTTGAATTTACCGGAGCCGGATGCGCAATATATGCAACCGCCCGTGCCCTTTTTGCCGTCAAGATTCGGGCAGGTAAAATCTCCCGCAAGGGGGATCTTTGCAACCTTGCATCCGAATTTATCGCGCAAAAAGTAATCGTATGTGCGGTATCTTTTATTTGAATCGGAGTATGGAAACGGGTTTGTTTCTCTCTGTGTAGGTCTTTTCATTTCTGCTCCTTGAGATTGATGATGCTATTTTAACATAAATGAAAAGAAAAATAAAGAATAATTTGATTTATTGTTACAGAGTTGCGTATTTTGCTTGATTTTGTTTTAGCGGCGTGGTAAAATATCTAAAAACATAATTTGGAGTACATTATGATAAATGTTGCTGTTCTCGGCTTCGGTGTTGTTGGCTCCGGCACTGCCGCTCTCATTACCGAAAATGCCGAGCTTATTAAGAATAAAGTCGGTGACGACGTATACGTTAAGCGCATTCTCGATTTGCGTGATTTCCCCGATTCGCCCTTTGCGGATCGCATTACGCACGATATTAACGATATTATTAATGATAAGGATATCTCCATTGTTTGTGAGGTTATCGGCGGTCTGCATCCCGCATACGAATTCACCGTTGCCGCACTCAATGCAGGCAAAAGCGTTGTGACCTCCAATAAGGAGATCGTTGCAACTCTTGGTGTTGAGCTTCTCGAGATTGCCGCTAAAAACGGCGTAAGCTATATGTTTGAGGCGGCTGTAGGCGGAGGTATTCCCGTGCTTCGCCCTCTTGCTGAGGATCTTGCAACCGTTAACCGCATCGAGCGCGTTGACGGAATCCTCAACGGCACCACCAACTACATTCTTACCAGAATGAAGGAGGACGGTGCAAGCTTTGCGGATGCTCTTGCCGGCGCACAGAAGAACGGATATGCGGAGGCTGATCCTTCCGCGGATATCCTTGGCAAGGACACGTGCAGAAAGATCTGCATACTCGGTGCTATCGCATTCGGCAAGCTTCTTGACGTTAAGGGTATTTCCACCGAGGGAATTACCGCGCTTACCCTCTTTGATATTGAAAACGCAGAGAAGATGGGCTATTCCGTGAAGCTTATCGGTAGTGCGTTCAAGGATGATAGCGGCAAGATCGTTGAGCTTGTTCGCCCCTGCCTTGTAAATCACGCGAATCCGCTTTCCCGCATTAATGACGTGTTTAACGGTGTAAGCGTACGCGGAAATTACGTTGGCGACGTTATGTTCTACGGCAGAGGTGCGGGCAGTGAGCCTACCGCAAGTGCCGTGGCAAGCGACGTTATCCGTATCGCAAGCGGTGCCGCAGTTAAGACCGTTCCGTGGGTACCCGCTACCGCCGAGGAAACGGGCTGTGCCGCAGATGCTCCCGCAAGCTACTACGTATGCGCGGAGACGAATGACGTTTCACTCGTTGAAAAGTATTTCGGTAAGATAGATAAGCTTGTTGCCGATAACGGCAAGATTGCCTTCATTCCAGCAAATAAGCTTTCCCTCAATGCAGTAAACAAGGCTGTTGCCGAGGCGAATGCGGATTTCGCGGTTTCCGCCGTAATCGAGGTTCTTTAATTAATATCAAAAGCCCCTCCGCTGCGTATAATGTAGCGGAGGGATTTTTTTATGCAGAACGGATTTGAAGGAATTGTCAGTGGTCTTTACACAATACCGAATTGTGTTATGACGGAATGCAAGCATGATACGCAGTATTGCGATGGCGGTGAGATCATGCAAAGCCTTGTATGCGGTAAAGCTTTTCGGGTGGTAAGTGAGGATGGATTTGACGCGGTAAATGACCATGCGGTTTGCAGATGTCACGTAGTGCGTTTGTTTGGCATAGGAATGGTCGGTGGCGGAGTATTTTGCAGAGTAATGAAGGTGCTTGGCGAAGCGGGGATAGGCTTTTACGGTGCTTCGCTCTCCGAATGCGGTATCGCCATTGCCTTGCCTCGAGATAGATTTGCGGAGACGGTTCGTCTGATTTCCGCCGAGCTGCTTGAAGAGGACCGCACGTAAGCATCGGTTACAGTCTTTACGGTTTTTGTACGGCAGAGGAGAGTAAACGTGTTTACGCATAAGAGGAGATCAAAGCAGACGTCGGAGGCAAGCCACAGTATTCCTCCGTGTATTTTTGCGCCGATCACGGCAAAAATAGCAAAAAGCGTGGTAAAAACCGCTTTGGAGGTTTTGGCACCGCCTGTAAGAAGAATGCATTCGGTGCCGTAAAAATACCAGCATATCATACTTCCGTAGGCAAACAATGCGGTAGCTATGGAAAGCAAAATCGGGGCAAATCTGCCGAAGTACCGTTCATATGCATTGCAAATAAGCACCATACCGCCGACGTTATCGGGTATGGTACCGTCATAAGCAGCAATAACGCAAATAGCGGTTGCGGTGCATAAAACCGTTGTGTCAATAAACACCTCGGCAATACCGAAAAGCCCCTGCTCGGCAGGTTCCTTCTCCGCTCTCGCGTGTGCAAACGGGGAGGTGCCGCATCCCGCCTCGTTTGATATAAGCCCTCGGGATACTCCGTATCGGATCGCGCTTGATATCCCGTAGCCTGCCATTCCTGCGGAAGCGGGACGTAAGGAAAATGCCGAGCGTATTACAGACGAAAGTATTTCGGGAAGCTGATCCGCTTCCTTTATTATAATTATAAGCGAAAGCAGAAGATATCCTACGCTTATCAAGGGTACGAGCTTATCTGTGATCTTTGTTATGCGTTTTGCTCCTCCAAGCACGGAAAAGAGACATACAGCGGCGAGGGTTATACCCGTAAATAAAGGTGAAACGCCCAATGCCTCATCTGCCGCCTCGGCCGTTGCGGATGATTGCACGGCGCATCCGACGGTGAGAGCCGCGAATAGACAAAGTGCGGTAAATATGTATACGACACTCTTTCCCGCTTTTTTGGGGAATGTTGCTTGTATATACAGCGGTGCGCCGCCGTGAAAGCCGTCGCGCCTTGATATTCTGTAATGGGAGGCAAGCAGTATTTCGGCATATTTGACTGCCATTGCGAATACCGATGATACGATCATCCAAAACACGGCACCGACACCTCCGCAAGAAACGGCAAGTGCAACGCCGGATATATTGCCGACGCCGAGAGTACCGGCAAGTGCCGTCAGCATTGCGGAAATGGAGGAGGTGCCGTGCTTTTTCTTTCTTTTTCCCATACAGCACAGTGCCACACGATGCGGCCGTGCGGTTGCCAATATAATTGTCCCCGTAATTATCAGAAGGAATAATACGGCGGGGGATAACACGTCGGTAATTATACGCTCCACAGTACCTCCCAAAAACATTTTTTACATACTATTCGCCGAGTATAAGACTTATGACAAAAATATTTTGACGTTTTTTGAAGTTGTATTATCGGTTTTTTTATCTAAAATAGCAGACAGTGCGTGAATTTGCAAAAATAATTCTTTGCAACTAATTAATTTTAGATTTTTTTTCGAAAAAGACTTGCATTTTGCGTTGTTATTGTGTAGAATATAGTTCGTGATTAGCACTCTGTTGAAATGAGTGCTAAACTTTAAGTAAATTATCCGTTATACGGACTTATATTCAGGAGGAACATATTATGACTATCAAACCGCTTGCGGACAGAGTTGTAGTTAAGGCTGCAGAGGTTGAGGAGACCACTGCTTCCGGCATCATTCTTCCCGGTACCGCACAGGAGAAGCCCCAGTTCGCTGAGGTTGTTGCTGTTGGCCCCGGCGGAATCGTTGACGGCAAAGAGATTAAGATGACCGTTAAGGTCGGCGATAAGGTTATTTGCGCTAAGTACGTTGGTACTGAAGTTAAGTGCGACGGTGTTGAGTACAGCATCGTACGTCAGAGCGATATCCTTGCTATCGTCGAGTAAGAAAGGAGTATACTGAAATGGCAAAGAATATTATTTACGGACTTGAGGCGCGCAACGCCCTCCTCCGCGGTGTAGATAAGCTTAGCGACACCGTTAAGATCACCCTTGGACCTAAGGGTAGAAACGTAGTTCTCGAAAAGAAGTTTGGCGCACCCCTCATCACCAATGACGGTGTTACCATCGCAAAGGAGATCGAGCTTGAGGATGCAGCTGAAAATATGGGTGCTTCTCTCGTTCGCGAGGTTGCTACCAAGACCAATGATGCAGCAGGTGATGGTACTACCACCGCTACTCTTCTTGCACAGATCCTCATCCGCGAGGGTATGAAGAACGTTGCTGCAGGCGCTAACCCCATGATCCTCCGCAAGGGTATCCAGAAGGCTGTAAATCTTGCTGTGGAGAAGCTTGTTGCTAACTCCAAGAAGGTTAACGGCACCGCTGATATCGCAAGAGTAGGAACCGTTTCCTCCGGTGACGAGGTTATCGGTACTCTTATTGCAGACGCAATGGAAAAGGTTACCTCCGACGGTGTTATCACCGTTGAGGAGTCCAAGTCTGCCGAGACCTACTGTGAGGTTGTTGAGGGTATGCAGTTCGATCGCGGATACCTCTCTCCCTACATGGCAACCGATACCGATAAGATGGAGGCGGTTCTTGATGACGCTTACATCCTTATCACCGATAAGAAGATCTCCGCTATTCAGGAGATCCTTCCCATCCTCGAGCAGATCGTACAGAACGGCAAGAAGCTTCTTATCATTGCAGAGGATATCGAGGGCGATGCTCTCACCACTCTCGTTCTCAACCGT
>JAFOAB010000242.1 GCA_017382555.1 Clostridia bacterium | reverse complement strand
TAGCGATATCTTTCATAACGTGCTCCTTATCAATTAGAGATGAGGTATATTTCTATTTTACAACGCTTATAAGACAAATGCAAGAATCCAACGATATTTCGTATACAAAAAGCCTTCTCCGGTGGGGGAAGGCTAATAGCTCCCTACAGTATCTAGACAAGAAAATGAGCACGAACAAATTTGTCCGTGCTCATTTTTCGTAGGGCGGGGGTTCATCTCCCGCCGATTATTCAATTTGATTCGTTTCTGACGGCGGCAGCAAGCCACCGCCCTACGTTTTTTCAATATCAATTTCAATAGCAATTAAGAAAAAACCATAAAAACGCATCTTACATTCGAAATTATGCAGGAGAGCGAAATTCGCTTGATTTTCATTCTTGCGCTTTGTACAATAAAAGCACGGACATCAGAAAGGAGAACTTTTCTTGAAGATAACAATTGTTGAAGATCCGAGCGCAAGCGAAACGGAAGTATCTATCGTATGCGCCAAAATGACTGATGAGATAAAGAACATTGTTTCAAGCATTTCCGCCGTCGGTCTTTCGTTTGCGGGAAGAAAAGGAAACGAAATCTTTATAGTACCGATAGGTGATATTTTCTATTTTGAGTCGGTCGACGGTAATATATTTTTTTACACGGAAAACGAAACCTACGAAGCCGAAGCGAGGCTTTATCAAATTGAAGAAAGCTTAAAAAATCTGAAATTCTCGCGGATATCGAAGACCGTAATTGCGAATTTGGATAAAATGTTAAGCATCAAAAAAGCGGAAAACAGCCGGCTTGTGGCAACGCTCGCTAACAAAGAGAAGCTCGTTGTTTCAAGGCAGTACGTAACCGAGATCAAGAAAAGGCTGGGGGTATGAATATGTTCAAAAAATGTTTTCACTCTCTTATATACAATATGGGGTTACTCGCACTTGGCAGCATTATACTGTCATTGATCTTTCCGAACGAATTTAAATTCTGGATTTTTCAACTTTCGGCTTGTGTAGTAATTCCCGGTCATTTATTTTCCTTTTTCACATTTCAACTAAAGCTTTTTTCGAACCGTCTTTGGGGAAGGCGTATAATTGTAATATCGTTTGAAGCATTTGTTATGATTGCCGCCGCTTATTTATTCGGTTATCCTTTTTTCGAGTTCCATTCTTTGCTTAGTTTTGGTATTGTTATATTCTTTTTTGTCATCTTAACTGTATTTATCTACTACGTTTGCGATAAAATCGAAGAGCAAAACCTGAAGCTTATCAATCAAAAGCTTGGAGAGAAAAAAGATTAAAGATGTAACGCGGCATTTTTCCGTACAAGACATTTGAAACGGAGCACGAACGAAACCGTCCGTACTCCGTTTTTCGTTGGGCGGGGGTTTACTCCCAATATCATTAAGTTTAGCCAACCGCAAGATCCTTCACTGCGGCAATTTCCATTTGTCATTCTCGAGCGAAGCGAAGAATCTAAGGGAAATTGCCTCCGTTCAAGGATGACAGCGGTTGGCTTTTTCCTTAACTTAATGCCATTGGGGTACAGCGTGGCCTTGCTGCACGCGCTTCATCTCCCGCCGAATATTCAATTTGATTCGTTTCTGACGGCGGCAGAAAGCCGCCGCCCTACAAAAGGCGTTCAAGTCCCTAATGATCTATAAAAAGCAACAAAAAAAGACATCCAACGGATGTCCTTTTTTGTTGGTGCGAGAAACGGGACTTGAACCCGTACGGTGTGAACCACACGCCCCTCAAACGTGCGCGTCTGCCTGTTCCGCCACTCTCGCATTTGCTGTCGCTCTTGCGACCGCTTGACCATTATATATCAGACAAGGGAAAAAGTCAATACCTTTTTTAATTTTTTTTAAAATTATTTTTTGGTATTTATTTTTGACATAATATGTGTTATTATAAAATGAATAAAGTTTGTTTTGGAGGTTTGCGGTGAACTTAAAGACCTTACTTGATATACCGCTTCCGTGGGAAACTCCGTGCACCGAAATACCAGATAAAGAGGTAGACCGAGTATGTGACGATTCGCGCCACGTATCCTCGGGTGCAATGTTTATTGCCGTTGAGGGCGCGATAAGCGACGGGCATGATTACCTTTTGTCCGCATACAATCTCGGTTGCCGTGTGTTTGCCGTTCAAAAATACTCGGGAGAGCTTCCCGATGATGCATTCGTTGCCTTTTTTGAGTTTTCGCGCAAGGCACTTGCCCTCCTTTCCGCAAAAATACTCGGCGAGCCCGCAAAGAAGCTGAAGCTCATCGGTCTTACAGGTACCAAAGGAAAAACCACGACCGCACTGATGCTTCAGCGCATACTGTGCGAATGCGGAATAAATACGGGATATATTGGCAGTAACGGTGTTAAATACGGTGCCGTTTCCCTGCCCGATACGAAGAACACCACCCCCGGTAGTCTTGAGCTTAACCGCTATCTTTCCGATATGGTTCACGCGGGTGTTACACACGCAGTGCTGGAGGTTTCCTCGCAGGCGCTTTATATGAACCGCGTATACGGCATCGAATTTGATACCGTTATCTTTACGAACATAGGCCGTGACGATCATATAGGCGGCGCAGAGCATCCGACCTTTGAGCATTACGTGGAGTGCAAGCGCACGCTGTTCTTTGACCACGGCGCAAAAAATATGGTCTGCAATGCGGATGATGAGTTCTGCGAATCCATGATACCGCCGCACCTTAAGCCCATCCGCGTTTCGCTTAAGGGGAACGGAGATTTCAATGGTAGCAACGTGAATTTCTTCAACGGTGACGGTGTGCTTGGCGTTACTGCCTTTTGTGCCACCCCCGATATGAACGTCAACGTAATGCTGCCCATCCCGGGCTATTTCAACGTAATGAACGCGATGTGTGCCGTTGCCGCCGCAACCTGTTACGGCATCAAGCCGCTTCGTGCGTTCGGAATACTGAAGAAGACTTTTATTGAAGGCAGATTCGAGTGCGTACCCGTGGCGAATGACAGAATATTCGTTATCGACTTTGCGCACAACGGAATGGCACTCCGCTCCGTCCTTAACGCACTTAAGGAATACGAGCCGAAGCGACTAATTTGCGTATTCGGCTCCGTTGGCGGAAGAACGTACGGAAGGCGCAAGGCGCTTGGCGACGTTGCCGCAGAGATGTGCGATATCGCAATTATAACGGCGGATGACCCGAACTTCGAGCCGCCCGCATCCATTGCAAAGGATATTTTGCCCTCGTTTGAAAATTCCAAGTGCGTTGCAATAGAAATAGACGATCGCGAGCAGGCAATTAAATATGCGCTTGCCCAGTCGCAAGAGGGCGACATTGTCCTTTTTGCCGGCAAGGGACACGAAAACTTCCAGCTTATCAACGGTGTCCGCACTCTGTTCTCCGAGCGAGAGCTGATAAAAAAATACAAGGAGGTAATTCCCGCAGTTATCCCTACTGCGGTTAAAGAATAATGAAAGAGCTTATCGAACTGTTTTTGCTGTTTGCCAAATGCGGCGTTTGCACCTTTGGCGGCGGCTATGCAATGCTTCCCATTCTCACGCGCGAGCTTGCCGAAAAGCGCAAGTGGGTAACCGAGGAGGAGCTTGCCGATTACTATGCCGTTGGTCAGTGCACCCCCGGTATTATTGCCGTAAACGTCGCAACCTTTGTCGGAATGAAGCGCAAGGGCATCCTCGGTGCCGCATCCGCAACGCTTGGCATCATCTTCCCCTCTCTTGTTATCATCACCATCATTGCCGCGCTTATCGAGGGCTTTGCGGATAACGAATACGTTGCACACGCGCTTGCGGGCATCCGCACCGCCGTTTGCGGTCTTGTTACCATTACCGTGCTCAATCTCTTCAAAAAGAGCCTCAAGAGCCTCTTTGCGGTATGCATTGCAATTATCACGCTTTGCGCAACGCTTATTTTTGACGTTTCCTCCGTTATCGTAATTATTGCCACCGCTATCGGCGGAATTACATACTCTGTGCTCAAAGAAAAGCAGCAGAGCAAGAAGGAGGTAAAGTAATATGCCTCAGCTTCTTTTAATGATCCTCGAATTTTTCAAGACAGGTCTTTTCGCTGTTGGCGGAGGACTTGCGACCATTCCGTTCTTGACGGAAATGGCAAACAAGCACCCCGATTGGTTTACCCTTGAGCAGCTTACCGATATGATCGCGGTCGGCGAGTCCACCCCGGGCCCTATCGGTGTTAATATGGCAACATACGCGGGCTATAACGCCGCAGGCATCCCCGGCGCCGTTTGCGTGACGCTTGCGCTTGCACTTCCCTCCTTTATCATTATTTGCATCATTTCCAAAATACTTACCAAGTTTGCAAAAAACAAGTACGTGCTTGGCGCGTTTACCGGTATGCGCCCCGCAGTTCCCGCGCTTATATTCGTTGCCGTGCTTCCGCTTATGAAGCTTGCGCTTATGTCCCACGGCGGCGAAGGATTTTTAGGCTCCATCAACATCGTTGCTCTCCTTTTGTTCCACGCAACTATGATAGGCTTTGCAAAGCTTAAAAAGCTCCATCCCCTTGTGTTCATTGCTGTCGGTGCCGTTGTCGGAATCATCTTCAAAATGTAATAGCGGCAATCGAATTTGCACATAATATTATTCAATTCAGCATTGGAGTTAAATATGATAATTAAAAAACCGTTTATCTACTCGCTCCTCGCGCTTGCCATAATGCTTCTTCTCGCCTCCTGCGGCTCTACCACACCCACAACGGATACACAGCCGACGGATACGAACAAACCCGTTATTGAGATAACCGATGCGCCGAGCACCGACACTCAGGCGGCGAATACGACCGATGCGGCATCAGACGTCACGTACACAACCGAGGTAGCAACGAACGAGCCGAGCATAAATGCCCCCACCGAAACCTCCGAGGTTATTGCCGCTGTCGGATACGATTACTCACAGCCCGTGCCCGAAAGCGCAATGAAGGATATCTCTTGGTTTGACGATGCCGTTATGATAGGCGACTCGCGCATGGGCGGCTTCCAAATGTTTGCGGGAGCTTACAACGCAGAGTATATCACCTTTGCGGGCATGGCGGTGGACAAGTTCTTTACTTGGGAATTCTACCCCAAGGACGGCAAGACGCTTACGGCCGCAGAGGCACTCAAGACCCTGCCGAATAACTATTCCAAGGTCTATATCAACCTCGGACTTAACGAGCTTGGTTGGGATCCGTACTTCGATTCCTTCAGAAACAAGCTGTGCGAGGTTATTGATGCGGTACGCGCATGGGATAGCGATATTGATATTTACCTCATCTCCGTCTTCCCCGTCAGCAAGGCACGCGGTGCAACCGTATCTTGGGAAACCCTTGAGAACGTAGATATCATAAACGAAAAGATAATGGATGCCGCAAGGCAGAAGCAGATATATTACGTGGACGTGGACACCATCTTCCGCGATGCGGAGGGATATCTCCCCGCCGATTACTCAAACGACGGAGTGCACCTTAACAGCCCCTACGTCCGTCAGTTCCGCGACTATCTGCTTACTCACACAGTGGAGGTTAAATAATGAAGAGATCACTCGCACTTTTCGCCGCAATCATACTTCTCCTTTCTGCACTCGTCTCTTGTGCGGAAAAGGAGTATACCGTTGATAAAAGCGCACTTGCCGCTGCCATTGTGGACGGCGAATGCTTTGCCGATACGCTTATTGAGGTACCGGAGCAGATGCTTAAATACTCCTATCAGGTAGCAGATGACGTTACCGCGGTTCTTTACCGCGGCACCAACACAACCGCTGAGGAGCTTACCGTTTTCGAAGCACCTGATGCAGAGTCGGCAAAGGCTGTGCTTGACATCGCGAACGCATACCTCGATACTCTTGCAAAAACCTACGATCAATATAATGCAAAAGAGGCGGCAAGAATCCGTGATGCTATCGTCGTAAGATACGGCAAGTACGTTATCTCCTGCGTGTGCAACGATAAAGCGGGCGCACAGAAAATCATCGACGAGTATTTCAAATAATACCATCAAGGGCATTTGCGATTTAAAGAAAAATCGCAAATGCCCTTGACAAATTATGCACAATGTATTAAAATAGAAAAGCTGTAAATCAAATATGCGGGTATGGCGGAATCGGCAGACGCGCTAGATTCAGGTTCTAGTCGGGGCAACTCGGTACAGGTTCAAGTCCTGCTACCCGCACCATCGAAAAAGGGACACCTTGTGTGTCCCTTTTTTGATGTCTTTTTAAGTATTGCAGGACTTGAACAGTTGGTATGATGATATACACGCCTTCGGCAGCCAAACCCTTTCGCAATTCTTGTCATTCAGACTTCATAGAGCAACTTTAACAAATCCTTTGTGCAGTTTTTGTTAAATTATACTTATAAGAGGTTAATTTTTGCGAAAAATATGTTTAGCAATGACATTGTTTTTATTGATTTTTGATGATATAATCTAAATCGTCAAAAAATGCGTATTATAATATGTAATCTTTTCGGAGGAAATCAATGTTAGCGTTGGTCGCGTTTTTGCCTATTTTGGCAACTCTTGTCCTTATGACCGTATTCAATTGGCCTGCTAAATGGTGCTTGCTTATTTCGTGGATCATGTCCGCAGTATTTGCAATCATTTTCTGGGACGTTGAGATACTCGCAGTCATTGCAAGCTCTGTCTACGGTATGCTCAGCTCCGTTGACGTGCTTATCATCATCGTTGGTGCTATTTTGCTGATGAATACCCTTAAGGCATCGGGGGCTACGGCATCCATTAATCGCGGCTTTATGAACATCTGCCCGGATAAGCGTGTTCAGGCTTGCATTATTGGTTTTTCCTTCTGCTCTTTTATCGAGTCTGCGGCAGGCTTCGGCACTCCCGCGGCGCTTGCAGGCCCCCTTATGGTAAGCCTCGGCTTCCCTCCCATGGCTGCTGCTATGATCGCGCTCGTATGCGATTCCACTGCGGTTTCCTTCGGTGCAGTCGGTACCCCCGTGACCTCCGCGCTTAATGCACTCGGTCTTTCGGGAGATCTTGAGTTTGCATCCGATTTTGCTCTTTGGACCGCTATCCCCCACGCAGTGATGAGCACATTCCTCCCCCTTATCGTGCTTATGCTCACCACAAAGTTCTTCTCTAAGGACAAGTCCTTCAAGCCCGCGCTTGAGGCCGCACCCTTCGCTATATTCACCGGTCTTTCCTTTGCAGTTCCCTATATGCTTGTAACGCTCTTTATCGGCTACGAGTTTGCTTCCCTTCTCGGTGCGCTTATCTCTATCGCCGTTACCGTAATTGCCGCAAAGAAGGGCTTCCTTGTTCCCAAGAACACCTGGAGCTTCGGTAATTCCGAGGAGTGGGAAAAGGATTGGCTTGCAACCAGTCCCGTAACCCCTGTTGCGGAATCCACCATGTCCGTTCTTAAGGCATGGATCCCCTACGTGCTTGTTGCTCTCGTTCTTGTGATCACAAGAATCCCCCAGCTTGGAGTTAAAGGTCTTCTCACCTCCGGTGCGCCCTTCGTTGTAGGTATTCAAAACCTCTTCGGTTTTGAAAATCTTGACTGGAGCGTGAAGTGGGCATATCTCCCCGGCACCGCGTTTATCGTGGTTGCTATATTCACTAACTTCTTCCACAAGATGGACAAGAAGAAGGTTGCACAGTCCTGGAAGGACACCTGCAAGCAGGTTGCGGGCGCCGCACTTGCTCTTCTCTTCGGTCTTGCACTTGTTGAGATAATGAAATTCAAGAACGCTGCCGACATCAGCATGATGGACGAAATGGCAAACGCTCTTGCAAAGGTTGGCGAGGATCTTTACGTGCTTATCGCACCCTTCATCGGTATTCTCGGTGCATTCGTTTCCGGCTCCGCTACCGTTTCCATGAACCTGTTCTCCAACCTTCAGTATAACACCGCAAGCGTGCTTGGCATTGCTCCCGCGTTCGTTATGGCAATGCAGTGCGTCGGTGCCGCTATCGGTAATATGGTATGTATCAACAATGCCGTTGCCGCTGCCGCTACCATCGGCGTTGTCGGCAACGAGGGTAAGCTTATCAAGAAGAACGTTGTTCCCATGCTTATCTACGCACTTGTAACCGTTGCGATATTCTATATCGTTATCGCGCTCGGCATTCAGCCGTAAATTCGGTTACAAACTCGATTATATAAAACAGACCCGCCGCAAGATCCTTTATTGCGGAATACCCTTTTGTCATTCTCGAGCGAAGCGAAGAATCTAAAAGGGTATTCCTCTTCTCGAGGATGACTGCGGCGGGTTTTTATCATTGTTTCACTCTGCACTTTGCGCAGGTGTTCCAAGCAGTTCAAGAAATGCTTTTGCCCTATATGCCTTGTACGAACCTATTGAATCTCCGTCCTCAACGGGGATGTGAAAACCGTGCTCGTTTGCTTTCGTTAGGTTGAACGGCGCGGGATCGAACAGCAGAATATTTTCTATCCGTACATCCTTTACCTCTGTAATCAACAACTTTGGGCAGTATCGGTACGAAGTAAAGCCGTTATAAAAAGACTCTGCTTTTTTTGATATGATCTTTATAAGTTGCGGATACCACGAAACCACGTGTTCTACAGTTGCAAAGTGATAGGATTTTTTTGGATACAAACAAGGCATAACCCTTATGTGATATTCATTTTTCTCTGTTTTTACACAGATATCCGTATTACTTGCCATAAACAATGCAGTGGAAACAACTCCGCGTTTCACCTCGCATTCATAGCCCTTTCTTTCGCACAGCGTTTTTAATCTCGCCGTGAATTGGGTTTGCAGCTTTACGGATCTTATAAAGGAATAAACAAACCTGCCGAAGAAAAACAGTATAATAGCTTCTACTGTGAAAATAAACATTACTATCATATCTTCACCCCTATTCGCTTAAGAAATTTGCACGCCATTTTCGCTGTGCAACAAAAGCACCGTAAAGCGAAACGGCATAACCTATAACAACGAACAGTATCCATCCGATAATAAATCCGAAATACATATAAAGACCGTTAGTCAGCGGTACGAAACGAAACACGGTGCGCAAATTTAACAGACGGGGAAATCCCAGCACAAAATACAGCAAAGCAAGAAAAACCGTATCGGGGATGCAGTACTTTGATATATGATACTTTATTCCCTCTTTGTATCCGATAAGGCATTTCGTATCGGCGATAAACAGATCCCTTGCCTTGCGGGAAAAGATAAAGGCTATTGCAGTGGCGGGAAAGAACGCCGCAAAGGAGCACAGAAGATACACCAAGGAGTCAAACCTCATAAGCGCTTCATAGTTTTCCGGCTTATTAAGCTCGGAAAAATGCTCGTACACCGGTGGAATTAACTCACCGATAAGCGGAACGAGGAAAAACGCCGTAAGGTAATAAAACGCGAGAGATAAACCGTAGCTTGCAGGTATAAGCCACAATGAAAACGCAGTGCGTTTGCTTTTCTTAACTTCCATAATAACATCCTCTTTTTATTTTACTCCCTTTCTGTCGTGAGTTCTTATACAAAGCGTGGCAGTCCGCAAACGGACTGCCACGCTTTGCGGGAATCTGTTTATTATTCCGTAAATTTGGAAGCACCACTCCCATGTAAACTCGACTTAATCGTCTATTTCCAAGCAATGGTAACCAACGGCAAATCTGCTGTCCGTGCTTTCCTCGATAACAAGCCAAAGCCTATCGTAACCGAGCTCAATTCTTCCCTTTATGCCGTTTTCATCAAACACAAGCACATCGTTTTCTTTATGTGCGGTTACGCTCAAAAACGATTCGGTTATTTCTGCCAAGCTTGTGTTATTTCTTTCAGGGTCAGGATAATAGTATACAAACTTATATTTAAAATTCAAGGTTACTTGAGTATCGCTTGCATTCTCAAACGTAATATAGGTGCTGTCCCACGCAAACTCGTGTCCGGTAGTTTCCTCCATATTGGAATAATTGTACCACACCTTATCATGTGCTAAGGCGAACTTATCGTCAGTTTTTTCAACTATTGGAGTGTACTCAAGCTTACAGACGGATCTTGTATACTCATTTGCATCAAACCGCTCGGAATAACAGCAGTACTCATCGTATATTTCCCTACACTGCTCGTACGGCGCGACCTCCGTTTTACCGTCTCTCGTCAAATAATACTCTCCGAAAAACGCTCCATCTGAGGCAGAACGTATGGAGTATATCTGTTTGAATTCCCCATCTTTTGAAAATTCGTATAAGCTGTACGTAAGCTCGTAGCTTTCCTCTTTGTCAACGTGGATATATCCCAATTCGTCAAGCCACGCAAACGAAAGATCCAAGCCGTAGAGCATCACGGGAACACCGTTCTTTTGTGTGAAGATCGCCCTTATAGCGTAATCCTCATTAAGCAAAAGCAATTCATCCACACCGTCGCCGTTCAGGTCGACCTCGTCATAACCCATATCAAGGCCAAATGTACGAGCATAGCGCAAAAAGCGGTTGTAATACTCGTAGGAAATATCGTTCGGAAAGCTGAAAAGATCATCGTATTCTCCGCTGACCCAAGCTAAACGATTAAAGTCTTCACTGCGGTTTAGAATTGCCTTAAACGTATCCAATATTGCTTCATAGCTTGAGAAGTCGGCAATCGGAGTATTATGATCGGCTGCGGTATTTGCAAGCGGTAAATAAATACGGGGAGAGAGCAGCTTTTGTGTTTGACCGTAATCACCGATGGGTGGATATCCGTATTGATATTCAAGCGTTATGAAGTCATTTTCGTCAATTATAACCGTTTCGCCGTCAACAATTTTGAAATATTCGATACTCTCTTTTCTTTGCTTGCCGAAGACTGTATCACACACTAACTCACCATCGTCAAGATGATAAACATAGTACGCGAACTTGTTACCGTCATCCGAATATTTAGGTACGAAAATATACCCACTCAAGGTGAAGGTGCAGTCATTGGTATCACCGTAAGCCGATTCAAGAAGCACGGGCTGATCGTTTGAAAGCGTAAAAATTGCATGCACAGAAGCATACTTGGTCAAGATAAGAAGCTCCGGTGTTCCGTTTCCGTCAACGTCCTTAAAGCCGTAGCCAAGCTCCTTTAGCTTTTCCTCGTTTCGTGCAGCATTGACAATGCCAACAAGAGTATCCTCGATACATCTTGCACTCTCATCCATCTCATCGGTATATACGGGAACAACCTCACTGCCGTTGTTTTTAGCATTCAGCAGCTCGGTATACCGCGCGATGATATCCGCATAAAGAGTCTTCTGTTCTTCGTAAGTCTTTTTTGGCGGTTCCTGTTCACGCATACAACCGACACAAGAAACGATCATAAGAAGGCAAAAGGCAACTGCAAAAAATCTTTTCATAATATCATCATTACCTTTAAAAACTCAAAGCAAATTATCAGTGTAGGGGCTGTCCGTTAAGGACAGCCCCTTTTGCGTGAAATTGTAATTACTCGGTTATTTCGGGAGTAGCTTCTGCGCTTACAACTCCGCCATCCTCGATCTTTTTGCCGAGGATATTAGGAAGCTGCATACCCGCGAGGTTAAACACCTCGTCAAGCGGAGGAACGGACTTCATCATACCGGAGATAAAGTTCGCAGTAGAGGTTTTTCCGTCGCCGTTCTGACCTCCGTCCCATACGGTTACCTTGTCTATCTTGATGTTCTTAACCGCATCGACCTGAATACGCATAAGCTCCTCGAGCTTATCTGCGATAAGAAGCTTAAGTGCCGCCTCGGCATCACCGTTTGCGGACTTTACGATCTCTGCAAAACCGGCAGCCTGCTTGCGGAGGATCTCCTCCATACCGCGTGCCTCAGCCTCCATCTTTGCGTAGATAGCGTCTGCTTCACCCTTTGCAATGCGGCGTCTCTGCTCTGCCTCTGCTTCTGCGGCAAGCTCCATTTCCTTCTTCTTTGCCTCTGCGCGTACGATAATGTCCGCCTCAAGGGTTGCCTGCTCCTTTGCGCGTCTTGCTTCCTCGGCCGCCTGCTCTGCGCTGTAGGATTCCTCAAGCGCCTTAGCTGCCTGGATCTTTTCTGCGGTCGTAGCGATCTTAAGAGCCTCAGCCTCCTTTTCCTTAAGGGCGGCCTCGGACATCGCTATCTTCATCTTTGCTTCGTTTTCACCCTGAATAGCTACGGAATCAGCCTCGGACACCTTGATACGCTGGTCCATACGTGCCTGAGCCTCACCGATAGAACCGTCTCTATCCTGCTCTGCAACGCTCTTCTTTGCGTCGTTGATAGCCTTTGCTGCGGCCTCCTTACCAAGCGCTGCTATGTAACCGGATTCGTCGCTGATATCGGTTACGTTTACGTTGATAAGACGAAGACCGATCTTTCTCAGCTCGGTTTCCACGTTGCTGCTTACTGCGGCAAGGAACTTATCGCGGTCGGTATTGATCTCCTCGATATCCATCGTTGCGATGATAAGACGAAGCTGACCGAAGATGATATCCTTGGAAAGCTCCTGAATCTCGGAAAGCTGAAGACCGAGAAGGCGCTCAGCCGCGTTCTGCATTACACCGGGCTCGGTGGAAATACCAACGGTAAAGCGGGAGGGTACGTCGATACGGATGTTCTGACGGGAAAGAGCGTTCTTAAGGTCTACCTGAATGGATATGGGGGTAAGGTCGAGGTAGGCATAAGACTGGAACACGGGAACGATAAATTCCGCGCCGCCGTGGATACATCTGGAGCTGCGTGCCGTGCCGTCCTTGTTTTTACCGATAGAACCGTAGATTACCATGATCTTGTCGGAGGGGCATTTCTTATATCTTGAGCAAAGCCAAGCTATAAAGGAAATAAGCACGAGAGCGATAACGCTTATAAGCATAATGGTTTCAATTGGCATTTTTTTGTTCTCCTTTGGTTTATATAAATTTATTTACTTTCTTTTAACCACGAGGTCGGTCTGTCCGCTGACACCGACAACTATGATCTCCGCACCCGTGGGAATGGGCTCCGCCTCATCGGTAACGGCATTTCTTTCCACGTACGTGCCCTGCAGCATTACGTGCACCTTTCCCTCGCCGCTTCTCTCGGCGGGAATGGTAAGCTGAACCTTACCTGCAGTGCCGATGGTGTTGCGGTTATCGGTATTACCGTTGCTTCTCAGCTTCATTGTAAGATTCATAAGCCATGCAAGCGCAAGCATCATAACAAAGCCCGCAACGGCGGAAATAGCAACGTTCAGCCACACGGCAACGCCTGCGCGCTCAAGGCTGACACCGAGCCAACCGAACACAACAAAGAAGGCAACCATGCCGCGTATGGTAAATACGCGAAGCCCCTCAAGGCCCTCAAATGCATCGGAGGCATCACCGTCTGCGGGGATATCTCCATCAGTACCGTCATCCGCACCGCCAAGCTCGCCGTCATCGTTTCCGAAGCCGATGAACATCAATACCGTCTGTACGATAAGCACGATCGTTGCGGGGATGGCAACGCAGTAAAAGGCCTGCGCTATAACGGAAAGGCTTTCCCACCAATCCATAATTGTCATAATATTATCCTCTCTTTAGCAAGTTATTACTGAAGTGTTGAAAGCAGCTCGCACGATTTTTCCTTGAGGCGGGATGCCGTATGTGCAAGCAGCATTATCTGCAATATGCGCACAAGCTGTTTTTTTGCGTTTGGCAAGCGTTCCTCAAAGCCCTCTGAGGCGCGTACCGCCGCATCGTGCACGGAATCGGAGGCGGTGACGTTTATCTCCCCCTCGGAGAGCATATCAACGTATCTGTGGTAAAGCTCGCTGTCGCTTATCAAATCGTCGCTTCTGTCCTTTGGGTCTCCGGATATGATCCGGATAAGGCTGCATATCTTTTCTATCTGCAGGCTGTCGCGCAGCATATTTATTATAATGATACGCGCAAACTGATCGCGAGAGTACATACGCTTTACGGGCGAGGATACAAATCCGCGTTTTACCCAGTTTTGTATCATATACGGCTCCAGCCCCGTCATTACCGAGACCTGCGAAAGCGTCAGTCCGCCTGCGGCGAAAACACCGTCGAATAGCGATGCCGAGCAGCCCTTCACAAGCGTTGCGACCTCTATGGTGGTTCCCGGGTAAGTCCTCTGCATTTCTTCACCTCCTCCTTTCTACGGTTTTATTATACATCACGGTCACGTGATTGTCAAGAAAGTTCGCATTATTCGTTTTATTTTCTGCATTGTGCATATTTCATAATTCCTTTTTTGCACTTTTTGCACAAATGTTGTGCAAAAACATGTCAAAAATCTTAAAAACGAGCAACTGTTGCTATTTACAATTCGCAAAAATAGTGTTATTCTATATAAAATCTTTTATTATTTTACGCACGGAGGATTGTCAAGATATGAGCAACTTTTTCAGAAATCTCAGCGGTATGTCCGCATTCGAAAACTTTGAATCACGCTCCATCTCCCCCGAAAACCCCACGGGCGGCAAAGCCATGGGCGCAATGGAGGCGGAGGGCGTTGCCGCCGCACGCGAGCTTGGTCTCGGTTGGAAGTGCCGTCCCTACGTTCATATTCAGCCAAACGAGGTATACGAGCTTGCAAATATCGAGGGCCCCGGAAAGATAACTCATATATGGCTTACCGATAACTGTAAGGTAAACCGCCGCCTCATTTTCCGTGTATATTGGGACGGAAACGACAAGCCCTCCATTGAGGTTCCGCTTCACGATTTCTTTGCATCCGCAGATTATCAGACCTTCGGTCAGGTAAATTCCGCTACCGCCTGCGTAAATCCCGCACGCGGCTTTAACAGCTATTGGGAAATGCCCTTCAAAAAGCATTGCCGTATGACTATCGAAAACATACACAGCGAGCAAGTCGGATTATATTACTCCGTTGATTATCTGCTCGGACCCGTTCCCGAGAACTGCGGATATCTGCACGCACAATTCCGCAGAACCAATCCCCTGCCCTACAAGGAGGTTTATACCATTCTTGACGGCGTTAAGGGCAAGGGCAAATACGTTGGCACCTACCTCTTCTGGGGCCAGAACAACAACGGCTGGTGGGGCGAGGGTGAGGTTAAATTCTACCTCGACGGCGACAAGGACTTCCCCACCATTTGCGGTACGGGTACGGAGGACTACTTCGGCGGTGCGTATAACTTTGACGTAAACCGCGAGTATAAGGAATTTTCCACCCCCTATCTCGGTATGCCCAAGGTACTGCGCCCCGACGGACTTTACAAGGCTAATTTGCGTTTCTCGCTCTACCGTTGGCATCTTATCGATCCCATTTACTTTAACGAGGATATTAATGTAACCGTTCAGGCACTCGGATGGCGCTCCGAGGGCAGATACCTCCCCAGACAAGATGACATTTCCTCCGTTGCATTCTGGTATCACGACGGAGTATTCACCGATTTTCCCACCCTTCCCGATAAGGACTATCTTGAAATAATTTAAGGAGAAAGCAATGAGCGCACTTAACACTTTCTTCGACATTTGCAGCGAAGAATTTCCGAAATATCTTAACTCTATAAAGGAAGAGGAGCTTTACGCCGCCGCAGATCTTATCTGTGATGCGGAAAAGGCGGGCGGAAGACTGCACGTAACCGGCATCGGCAAGCCCGCGCACGTTGCAGGCTACGTAGCCTCCCTCATCTCCTCCACGGGCACACCGGCATATTTCCTGCACGGCACGGAGGCGGTACACGGCTCCTGCGGTCAGCTTGCAAAAAACGACGTTGTTATCTGCATTTCCAACAGCGGAGAAACGGCAGAGCTTAAGGCAACGGCGATTGCGGCACGCAATAACGGCGCAAAGCTTATTGCCGTTACGGGCAAGCCCGAATCTTGGCTTGCAAAATTCTGCGAGGTGCATATCTTTGCGGGTGTAGAGCGCGAGGGCGGCCCCCTTGCACGCGCACCGCGTATGTCCGTTATTGCGGAATGCCTCGCGCTTCAGGCGCTTTCCGTAATTCTGCAGGAAAGAAAAGAGCAGACGGTTGACGAGTATCTTATGCGCCACCCGGGCGGAACGCTCGGACAAAGCGGAAACAAATAAAACTTTAAACCATCACTTACAAAATGAGGAAAACAGAATGAACAAGCCAAAGATACTCGTTGTCGGAAGCCTCGTTATGGATAACATCGTAAGCACCGAGGTATTCCCGAACAGCGGACAAAGCATAATAGGAACCGTCTTCCGCAAGGCACCGGGGGGAAAGGGCGCAAACCAAGCGGTGCAGGCGGCTCGCCTCGGTGCTGACGTAACGATGTTCGGCAAGGCGGGTAAGGATAACGACGGCGACGTACTGCTTGACACGTGCAAGGCGTCCGGAGTTGACGTTTCCCCCGTTATTCGTGACGGAGCAACGCACACGGGCTGTGCGGCTGTGCTTCTTGAGGAGAAGCCCGGTGAATCCACAAAAAACCGAATTATCATCGTTCCCGGTGCGAATATGCTGATAAACCCCGAGGAGCTTGACGGCATAAAAGCACGTATTTCCGAGTTTGATATGGTAATGCTTCAGCTTGAAATACCGATGGAAATAAACTGCCTTATTGCAAAGTGCGCAAGCGAGGCGGGTGTGCCCGTTATGCTTAACCCCGCACCGAGCGCGCCTCTTCCCGCCGAACTGCTTCCCTACCTTACCTACATATCCCCGAACGAGCATGAGGCGGCAGACCTTACCGGTATAAGCATTGCGCACGACGGACACGAGGCAAATATGGACGATGTGCGCAACGCGGCAAAAAAGCTTATGGATATGGGTGTAAAAAACGTGCTTATCACCCTCGGCTCTGCGGGCGCGGTGCTGTTTGAGGGCGGAAAGGAATATTCCTCACCCTGTGCAAAGGGCATAACTGCAGTCGACCCTACTGCGGCGGGAGATTCCTTTATAGGCGCCTTCTGCTACGGCACGTGCAGAGGCTGGGCAAAGGAGGACGTGCTTACCTTTGCTAACCACACGGCAGCTCTTACCGTTTCCGCAATGGGAGCTATGCCCTCTCTTCCCGAGAAGGCGGCAGTGGATGCACTGCTTAATAAAGCGGGTCACGCATCCTGCGTAAAATAATTTTTAGAAGATATTGACAAACCGCACCGATGATGCTATACTTTCCCACGTAAGGGAGTAGTTAGCACCTCGGTGCGGTATTGCCAACATCACTGGACGTTAGTCCTGGCATATCTTAAAAGACGAGACTTATCCGCCGTGGATAGGTATCGCCTTTTTTTATTTTCTTACATCCTTTCGGTATAAACAAGCGATAATAATTCATAACTCTGTATTGCAAATAATTTCATTATATTATACAATCAAGGAGAAAGGTAAAATGAGCTTTTACTTAAACCCCAAGACACAGGTGCTTGCTGATCTCGAATCAAACGAAAACGGTCTTACAAGCACCGAGGCCGAAGCGCGTATTGAAAAATACGGCAAAAACAAGCTGATAGAGGGAAAGAAGGAATCCCTTTTCCACCGTTTTCTTAAGCAGCTTGCCGAGCCTATGACCATCATCCTACTCGTTGCCGCGGCTATTTCCGCAGGTGTGGAGATATACCACGGTGTTCTTGAGGGTCATATGGGCTTCCCATCCGACGTAGTTATCATTCTTGCAGTAGTTCTTATTAACGCCATCCTTGGCGTCTTCCAGGAATCCAAGGCCGAAAAAGCCATTGAAGCGCTTCAGGAAATTGCCGCCGCTACCTCCAAGGTAATCCGTGACGGCAGACAGATAACCGTAAAAAGCGAGGACCTCGTTATCGGCGATATCATCGTGCTTGAGGCAGGTGACGCCGTTCCCGCCGACGCTCGTATCATCGAGTGCGCAAGCATGAAGATCGAGGAGGCCGCCCTCACCGGTGAGTCCGTCCCCGTTACCAAGCAGGAGGAGGTTCTTACCGCAGGTGCAAACGGCGACGTTGCGCTCGGTGACCGCAAGAATATGGTATTTATGGGCTCCACCGTTGTTTACGGACGCGGCAAGGCTGTTGTATGCGCAACGGGTATGGAGACCGAAATGGGTAAGATCGCAGACGCGCTTTCCAAGGCCGAAGAGGGCAAAACTCCCCTGCAGATCAAGCTTGCGGGTCTTTCCAAGATTCTCACCTACCTCGTTATCGGTATTTGTGTTGTAATATTCGCAGTTAAGCTTTTGCAGGACGGAATAGGCATTGAGCCCATCATTTCCTCCTTTATGCTTGCTATCTCCCTTGCGGTTGCCGCTATCCCCGAGGGACTTGCAACCGTTGTTACCATCGTTCTTTCCATCGGCGTTACCAATATGTCCAAGCGCAGCGCCATCATCCGCAAGCTTACCGCGGTTGAAACGCTCGGTTGCACTCAAATCATCTGCTCCGATAAAACGGGTACTCTCACCCAGAACAAGATGACCGTTGTTGATCATTACGGTGACGACGAGAAGCTTCTTGCAAACGCTATGTCCCTCTGCTCCGATGCAGAGTTTGACGCAAGCGAGGGCACCGCAATCGGCGAGCCCACCGAGTGTGCGCTTGTGAACTACGCAGAAAAGCTTGAGCTTTCCAAAAACGTACAGAAGAACGTTTTCGTACGTATCGGCGAGGTTCCCTTCGACTCCATGCGCAAGATGATGACCACGGTCCACAAGACCGAGGCAGGCGAGATCGTTCAGTTCACTAAGGGTGCTCCCGATGAGATACTCAAGCGCTGCACCAAGGTCATCGTTAACGGTGCCGCTACCGAAATGACAGACGCTGTCCGCGCAGAAATCCTCGGCGCGAATAAAGCGATGGCTGACAAGGCGCTCCGCGTGCTTGCCGTTGCAAAGAAGGACCTCACCGCAGAGCCTGCCGTATATGAGAGCGATGCTGTTGAGATTGACCTCACCTTCATCGGTCTTGTAGGTATGATCGACCCCGTCCGTCCCGAGGTTAAGCCCGCGATCGACGAATGCCGCAATGCAGGCATCCGCCCCATTATGATTACCGGTGACCACAAGGATACCGCAGTTGCTATTGCAATGCAGCTCGGCATTATTGAATCCGCAGAGCAGGCTATTACCGGTGCGGAGCTTGATGCGATATCCGACGAGGAATTTACCACCGCAGTTGAAAAATATTCCGTATACGCACGTGTACAGCCCGAGCATAAGACGAGAATCGTTACCGCATGGAAGGCAAAGGGCAAGGTTACCGCAATGACGGGCGACGGCGTAAACGACGCCCCCTCCATCAAAAACGCGGACATCGGTGTTGGTATGGGTATCACCGGTACCGACGTGACGAAGAACGTTGCGGATATGATCCTTGCAGACGACAACTTTGCTACCATCGTTTCCGCTGTAGGCGAGGGACGCAGGATCTACGATAACATTCGCAAGGCTATTCAGTTCCTGCTTGCATCCAATCTTTCCGAGGTGCTTTCCATCTTCTTTGCAACGCTTCTCGGATTCACGATCTTCCAGCCTGTTCATCTCCTGTGGATCAATCTTATCACCGACTGCTTCCCCGCTCTCGCACTCGGTATGGAAAAGCCCGAGGCTGACGTTATGAACCGCAAGCCCCGCGATTCCAAGAAGGGCGTTTTTGCAGGCGGTCTCGGTATTGCCGTTGCTTATCAGGGCTTCCTTGTGACCGTGATCACTCTCATATCCTATTTTATCGGACGTGACGTGCTGTACGCAAACCACGCAGGTGCGGATTATACCGCCGCACAGCTTGGCTCCAGCATGGCGTTCCTCACCCTTTCTATGTGCGAGATTTTCCATTCCTTTAATATGCGCTCTCTGCACGGCTCCATCTTCACGATGAAGGGACAGAACAAGTGGCTGTGGGGCGCGGGAATCCTTTCCTTCCTTCTCACCACCGCGGTTGTGGAGATTTCCTTCCTTTCCAACGCATTCGAGCTTGCGCACCTCAACCTTGTTGAATACGGTGTGGCAATGGCGCTCGCAATCAGCATCATTCCGATAGTTGAGATAGTCAAGCTTATCACCAGAAGTATAAATAAAAAGGCATAAACAGCCATAGGAGGCGTAAAATGAAGCTTTCCACCAATCTGGCAAGACTTACGGAAAAATACGGAGTACGCGGAACGGTAGATCTCTGTGCTCAAAACGGATTTACCGCAATCGACTACCCCGCGCACGTTTTGGAGTATTATACCCAAGAAAAGCCAAACAGCTTTTACACGGAGCTGAGAAGCTACATTGAAGATAAGGGCATAACCGTGGATCAGGCACATCTTCCCTTCGCCTCCGCACTCTATAACGAGGATTTTTTCGAGGAGCTGCTCGGCAAAATCATTGAATCCCTGCACACCTGCCATTTGCTTGGTGTTAAATATGCGGTAACGCATCCGCCAAAGGTGCATCACTTCGCAAAGGACGGAGACGTCGACGGAATGCTTGCGCATAACGTCGCTTACTTCAACCGTCTACGTCCGTATCTTGAGGAATACGGCATCTGCCTTGCAGTTGAAAACGCAGGCAAATACTCCACCTCGGAAACTCCCGATATTTTCAACCGCTTGCTTGACGAGCTTGGTAACGAGCCGTACGTTGCGTGCGTGGATACGGGGCACTTCAACTTTTCCGGCGTTTTGCCGCAGGACGGCATCCGCGCTGTTGGCAGCCGCATTAAATGTCTCCACGTGCACGATAACAACGGTCTAAAGGATATGCACACCATCCCCTCCCAGGGCAC
>JAFOAB010000241.1 GCA_017382555.1 Clostridia bacterium | reverse complement strand
GCGGAGGGAGACATAACCCTATATGCAGGTGCATAGCTTTCCCTATACGTATCGCTATGGCTTACGGCTCCACCGCCCGCGGCAAGATATGCGTTTATATACGTCTCCGCCTCTTCTGCGGAAAATGGCAATTTGCCGTCACTCGCCATATTGACGATAAGCATTAAGCCATCATTGAATTCATCATCGCGAGAGCCAAGCACAGCGTCCTCCACGGCGGAGGCGGCGAACATTTTTGCAACCAAATCAAGCTCGCAATCGTCTATTGCGGAAAGCATAAGACGCGCTCTGCCGTTACCGATATGCTCCCACGAATCGCCTCCATGGCTTTTGACGGTATCAAGCTCCGCCTTTAATCGTGAGTGTGCCTTGCCCGCATCAACAAAATGCCCGCACCCATAAACTGATTGAAACAAAAGCTTCACGCAGTCGCAGGGGGTCATACGCGGATATTTTTCTATATGCGCCTCAAGACATTTGTACAAATTCTCAAAAAACAATTATAAATCCTTCATCTTTCTATTGAAATATCAACATATTTATTGTATAATAAATCAGAAAATGTTCACTTTTACATTGTAACATACAAGGTAAGCCAAAGCAATGTTTTTTTACATCCGGAAAGGAGGTAAAATGGCAAATACATATATATTCAAGCGTACGGAAAAAAAGTATTTTATAACCGAGGAAGCCGCAAGCGCACTTTTTGAGCGCATAGGCGATATGCTTTTTGCAGACCCCCACGGCAAAAGCACGGTATATAACATATATTTGGATACTCCAAGCTTCTTGCTAATACGCAATTCCATTGATGCAACCGTCTACAAGGAAAAGCTGCGAATGCGAAGCTACGGTGTACCAAAGCCCGACACAAACGTATTTTTGGAATTAAAAAAGAAGTATAACGGTGTTGTATACAAGCGAAGACTTTCGATGACCTATCGCGAAGCGCTTGATTACATAGAAAACGGCACTCGCCCAACCGACTCCCAAATAATGCGCGAGATAGATTACTCGATGAATTATTACGGCAGACCGGGCGCGGGAGCTATCATCATTTACGACCGCGAGGCATTTTACTTCAAGGAAAACGACGAGGTGCGAATAACCTTCGACCGAAACGTCAGATACCGCTTTGACGATCTTACCACCGCAAGCGGTGATTGGGGCACATTGATAACGGAGCCGGGCAAGGTGCTTATGGAAATCAAAACCGACGGTGCAATGCCGCTTCGCCTCGCAAGGGCTTTATCCGAGCTTAAAATTTATCCCGCAAAATTTTCCAAATACGGAACAGCATATAATGATATGCTCGCCAAAACAAAATCTACAGTTACCACAGGAGATATACAGTATGTTTGATTTCATTGCCGCAGCCACAGACGGAGTTTTCAATCTTAAAAATTATCTTTTCTGCATTGCAGCCGCACTTTTGTGCGGAATAATCGTTGCGGTTGCCGCTTCCTTCAGAGGTAAGCTTACCGCAAGCTTCGGCGGCTCACTTATTCTGCTTCCCGCAATCGTTGCCACTGTAATCCTTATGGTAAGCGGAAACGTCGGCACCGGTATCGCAGTTGCCGGCGCGTTCTCCCTCATCCGCTTCCGTTCCGTACCCGGTAAGGCAAGCGATATTACCTTTATCTTCTTAAGCATGACCGCAGGTATCACCTGTGCCGCAGGCTTCCTTGGCGTTGCTGTTCTCTTCACCGTTATCGTCGGTGCTGTTGCAGTTCTCGTT
>JAFOAB010000240.1 GCA_017382555.1 Clostridia bacterium | reverse complement strand
GGACACAACGCCAACTCTATTCGCCTGCGGCGAGTTATATTGCTACGCAGTGGTATTCGGCTTGCGCCGAGTGATATTCGCTTCGCGAGTTTATTGGGGGCGAATAGAATATAACTGCTCTGCTTGCAGAGCAATATCACTTTTGCACAGCAAAAATATCACGCTGTCGAAGACAGCATATCACTAAAAACTGTCAGGAAATGCGCACTTACTCACCACTGTATGTGCCAGTGCAACAGAAAAGAGCCGATACGAAATAAACTCCATATCGGCTTTTTCACTGTCCTTTAGAACCCGAGCCTATTGCCTCGGCTTTTTTGTGTTTACTCAAGGAAGAATTTTGCTTCCTTATACTTATGGTCTGCGTAGCCGGTGAAGATAACGAACTCTCCTGCCTCGGATACGTGCTTGCAGCTTGCGTCGTAGAAGCGGAGCATCTCCTCCGTAACTGTAAAGGTTACGGTCTTCTCTTCTCCTGCCTCGAGGTGTATTTTCTCAAACGCGATAAGCGACTGTACGGGGCGTACTGTGCTTGCGAAAAGATCGCGGATATACAGCTGTACCGTTTCCTTTGCCGCATAGCTTCCGCTGTTCTTGACGGTTATCTTGACGGTAAGGGGCTTTTCCGCGCTCATCTTGGTGTCGGAAAGCTCCATTGCCTCGTAATCAAGCTTGGTGTAGGAAAGACCGTGGCCAAAGCAGTAAAGCGGTCTGTTGCCGCATCCGATGTAGTTGGAGGCGTATGCCTGATGCACGTCCTCCGCCGTCCACTTCGGTCTTCCGGTGTTGGGGTGGTTGTAGTAGATGGGGCACTGGCCAACGTGCTTCGGGAAGCTCATCGTCAGCTTTCCGCAGGGAACGGAATCGCCGAACAGCAGATCCGCCGCGGCATTACCGCCCTCGCTTCCGGGGAACCACATCTCAAGGATAGCGGGGCATTCGTTTACGTCGGTAAGCACAAGGGGTCTGCCGTTGAAGATAAGCATTGCGCAGTTTGAATTAGCCGCCATAACGGCCTTTGCAAGCTCCTCCTGCATACCGGGCAAGCGGATATCCGCGCGGCTGTTGCCTTCTCCGCTGTACGTCTGCGGCTCGCCGAGACAAAGGATGACAGCATCGGCATTCTTTGCCGCCTCGATCGCCTCCGCAAAGCCCTCGGTGCTCTTATCGTTCCAAAGGGGCGCACAGCCGTAGGCCGTAACTACCTCGGCATTCGGCAGCTTTGCTCTTACCGCTTCCGCAACGGTAACGCATTCCTCGTTCTTGCCGTGGCAAGCCCAGAAGCCCTTTATCTCGTTGTTGTCGGCGAAATGACCGATGATAGCAACCTTCTTCACGTCCTTGGAGAAGGGAAGAACGCCGTTGTTTTTCAGCAGAACCGCAGATTCGCTTGCGGCACGTCTTGCAATTGCGCGATGCTCGGGGGAGAGCGCAAGTGCCTTTTCTCTTTCGGGGTCTGCTCCGCGGTACGGATCGTCGAACATTCCAAGCTCCTTTTTAAGCTTCAGAACGCGCATAACCGCCGCATCTACCTTCTTTTCGTCTATCACACCCTCGCGTACAAGGGTGCAGAGATGCTCGTAATAGCCGTTTGACATCATTTCGATATCACAGCCGTTTGCGAATGCAAGCTTCGTTGCCTCCCTCATATCGGGGGCGATGCCGTGTACCTTCAATTCGCCAAGCGCATTGTAATCGCTTATTACAACGCCGTCGAACCTCCATTCCTTTTTCAGCACGTCCTGCATAAGCCACTTGTTTGCAATGGAGGGAACACCGTTTAAGGAGTTAAAGGAGGGCATTATCATCTTAACGCCCGCATCGATGCAGGCCTTGTAGGCGGGCATATAGTATTCGCGCAATACGCGCTCGGAAAGCTCTACGGTGTTGTAGTCTCTTCCTGCCTCAGCTCCGCCGTATGCGGCGTAATGCTTAACGCATGCGGCAATGTTTTCCTTATCGGAAAGATCGCTTCCCTGGAACGCGCGGACCTGTGTTGCGCCCATAACGCAGGCAAGATAGGGGTCCTCGCCCGCCGTCTCCATAACTCTGCCCCAGCGCGCATCGCGCACGTAGTCCACCATGGGGGTGAAGGTTACGTTTACACCGCCTGCCGCCGCTTCCTTTGCCGCCATACGGCTGCATTCGTAAACAAGCTCTGGGTCAAAGGACGCCGCAAGTCCGAGCGGAATGGGGTATATGGTGCGGTAGCCGTGGATAACGTCCATCATAAACAGCATCGGAATGCCGTTTCTGTCGTTTTCCAAATGCTTTTTCTGGATGGTTATCATCTCATTTGCATCGGAGAAGTTGAGGGTGCTTCCCATCTTGTTTATCCACTCTGCGGGGATGCCCCACTTCTGCACGGGGCCGGTTATCTCCGCCGCAGAATCTGAAAATGACACTGCGTTGAGCTGTATAAGCTGTCCGACCTTTTCTTCAAGGGTCATATTGGAAATAAGCTTTTTGAGGTTTACGTTCTTAGCCATATTGCGCTCCTTTTTTAGGTCTTTATTTGATAATAACACAAATTTTGCGGATATTCAACCGCTGTTTGAAAATAAGCATTTTGAAGTTTACTATTGCACACTCCGCCAAAAGGGCGTATAATGAACGTAGAATTTATTTGCTTTCGGAGATAAAGATGGGTGTTTTGCTTTGGATCTTGGGTGCTGTGGCATTCGTTGCCTTGCTACTGCTTGTTATAATCGTATATTGCTTTTTCAAATGCTTTTATATGCCTCCGCGCAAGGAGATAGGCGCGGACGAGTACCCCATCCCGCCCGGTAAGGTGTACGAGCCGTTCAGGGAGAGGATGATAAAATGGATGCAGGAGATGCGTACCACCCCCCACGAGGACGTGTGGATAACCTCCTTTGACGGGCTGAAGCTTCACGCAAATTATTACGAATGCCGCAAGGGCGCACCTACGGAAATTATGTTCCACGGCTACCGCGGAAGCGCGGAGCGCGATCTTTGCGGAGGGCTTGC
>JAFOAB010000016.1 GCA_017382555.1 Clostridia bacterium | reverse complement strand
CCAAGGGCAATCCTCGTAATGCTCGTGCATACAAAGCCTTAACGTACGCTCGCATATATCGTATATTTGCTTTTCCTTGCCGTTCATAACAGGGCGTGGGAGAGCGGCTAAGGGATAGAGTGTCTCTCTTATGCCTATTTTTACAATTTTTACAGGGGCGTCGGCTTCCACCTCAAGATATTTCGCGCCAAGCCGCCTGAATGGGTTGGTGTATTTGGTAATTCCCGCGGGTACGGTTACCTCAACGCTGAAATCGCGATTGTCGATAATGCGACTTACCGAGCCGTCCTCAACATGCTCGCCGTATGCGACGGTAAGGTGCGCCTCGCTTTCTGCTTCTATCTCAAGCTCAAGCAAGCCCACCGAATTTATGCCCAGGTCAAAAAGGAGCTTTCCGTCGTGAAGCTTTTTTATCAGCTCGGCTTTTCTGAAGCTATCTGTGTTAAGGCGCTTGATGGGCCTTTCTCGCATAGGCGCATCGATGTCTGTCCGTATACTTTTTTCAAATCCGTTGAGAATACCTGATTTCCAACCGTCTTCTCTTGAAGCATTGTAGTGAAAGCTGAAGCCAAGCTGGGAGGTTATAGACTTGCATTGGTGAGACGTATAGGCGAGGCTGTTTCTCGAGGGTGTGCTTTCACTGCTGAACGCAACCGTTTCCCCGTTTGTCTTGACCTCAAATATGAGTGCCGCCTTGCCGAGATAATACACCTGTGTGTTGGGGGTGCCGTAGTACCAAACGGTTATCGCCAGGTGGTTTTCTCCCTTTTTCAGGTGCCTTGTAATATCTATTTTATCGTAGACCTTATCGTATGGGTAATCGGCGTATTGCATTGATGCGCAAAGCTCACCGTTGATATGTACGGCATAGTTGCTGTCTGCCGAAACAAAAAGCTCGGTTTTTCCTTCGGCATAGGTGAAGCTTGAGTAAAATTCGCCGTACTCGTCTGCCTCGGCATGGTCGTTGCACCATATCCAGTCGGCTTTATCAAAAGATTTCATATAAGACCTCCGTGATGATTTTACTGATTTTCCGTTTTTATTGTATCATATATCGGCGGATTTTTCAATAGCATAAAAAAGAAATTTTTTGAGTTTATATGCAAATTTAACAATACATATTGACTTTTAGCGCAATATATGATATAATTATCTAATCCAAAGGCATATTATGTGAATTTATATAGAATATGTTTACAATACTGAAAGGGAGTGTGACAAATGGCGGATACGCGTAAAACAGTGAGCGGAAGCTACCTTGAATACAAGGGCAAGCCGCTTGTAAGAGAGGGTAACACCATCTGCTACGGCGATATGAACGAAAAGTACATTCTTGTACTTGAGATCATGTCCTACAAGGAAGTGGGAGGCAACAGTCTTCCGGACAAAATATTCATCCAGGTAATTGACACCAAGGATCCTACAAAAATATTCAAGCAGGGTGATAAAAACGGATTGCACGATGCGTTTTCTATCGGTCTTGTATGGCTTGAAAGAGCGCTTGCATCTTAATGCATTAAACGGAGCTGTTAACAGCAGCTCCGATTTGCTTTTTTACGAAAGGATAGAATATGAGTGATTTTATTGAACTTATAAACGGATATAATTGGGTGTCTGTAATTTTTCGCCTTGCGGTTGCCACCGTTTGCGGAGGTGTAATCGGGTTTGACCGCGGACGAAAGCGCCGCCCCGCAGGATTCAGAACTTACATGATCGTTTGTATAGGTGCGGCGTTGACAATGCTTATCAGCCAGCATTTGTTCTGGCGAGGCTACACCACCGATCTTTCGCGTCTTGGGGCGCAGGTGGTCAGCGGAATAGGCTTTCTTGGCGCGGGTACTATAATCGTTACGGGCCGTCAGCAGATCAAGGGCCTTACTACGGCGGCAGGTCTTTGGGCATCGGCGTGCATGGGTCTTGCCATTGGTGCGGGCTTCTATTTCGGCGCTTTGGTCGGCTTTTTGCTTGTTCTTTTCACTATGACGGTGCTTTCGTACGTTGAGGGAAGGATAATTGCCTCGGCGAGAAATATGAATATATACGTTGAGTACACCTCAAGCACCGACGTTGGAGTTCTTATTGACAGCATAAAAAAGCTTGACGTAAAGATATACGATATAGAGATCAGGCGCTCGAGGGCTGCTGAGGGCGTTTACCCAAGCTCTATTATATCGCTTAAGCTTCCAAAGGGGCTGCCTCACGCAGTGCTTATGGCAGAGGTTGCCTCAAGCATCGGTGTCAGAAGCGTTGAGGAGGTGTAAGCAGTGGAGGAGCTATTTGAGATATTTTACGGTTTTAACAAAATAAGCATAGTCGCACGATTGATTTTTGCTGCGGTTTGCGGAGGTCTTATCGGAATTGAGCGAGAGACGAAGCGCCGCGCGGCAGGCTTCAGGACCCATATTCTTACTGCTATGGGGGCGGCAATGACAACGCTTGTCGGTCAGTATTTGCTGACACTTGAGATAAGCTCTGCCGAGAATTTTGTGTCCGATCCGTTGAGGCTTGGGGCGCAGGTCATTTCGGGAATGGGCTTTATCGGCGCAGGCGCTATAATCGTTACGAGACGAAAGCAGGTCAAGGGTCTTACCACGGCGGCGGGGCTTTGGACTACCGCCATTATAGGACTTGCGGCGGGTGCGGGATGCTATCTTGAGGTAACGCTTTGCACGATTTTTATAATACTTGCCGAGCTTATTTTCTCAAAGGCGGAGTATTATCTTATGTCCAATCCCAGAATAGTGAACATTTACGTTGACTTTGTTGACAAGGCGGCGCTTTACAGAATAAACGCCCGCATAAACGAGCAGAAGATCGAAATTCTTGATGCCGAGATAACCAAAAGCTCGGATGATGAGGGAATAAGTGTTATTTTTACCCTCAAATTTCCGAAAAAGTGCGGGCATAGCGAGATACTTGACGAAATTGCTCACCTTGAAAGCGTGAGAATGGTTGAGGAGCTTTAATTCAATAAATGTGAAAGGGAGACGTCCGAGGCGCAGTTCCCTTAAGGACACTGCGCCAACTATGATCGCCTACGGCAAGTTATGAGTTATGATTGGCTACGCCAAGTTATGGTGTGCCTTTGGCACAGTTTGAAAACAAGCGGGCGATCATATCATAACGTTTGCAAAGCAAACTCATAACGGCGAGCAAATGCGAGCCATATAACTCACAACTAAAAATAGCATTTGCGGACACAAACGCAGTGCTTGTCAAGAAAAAAGGACGAGGAATTTTAACAATTCTTCGTCCTTTTCCTGTTGGTAAGCAACGTATTTTTGGAGGGTTAAATACTATCCTTTAGAGAACAGCTCTAATGCTTGCTCCTTTTTTTGCAATTGATCAAAGCTGTGCAAAGATCTTCGCGCCCTTTTGGTTGATCCAATGGAACAGACACGCGCACGCGGCGGCAAGGATCACGCAGCAAAGCCCCAGGTAAAGCGCGGGGGCGATATGCCCGTGCAACGGGATAT
>JAFOAB010000239.1 GCA_017382555.1 Clostridia bacterium | reverse complement strand
TGCCTCCTTGCATTTTTGGCGGGCTGTGCGCCCTCACCGTACAAATTGTGGTATGCGATTATCTCCATATGGTCGAGATAGCTCTCGGACTCGGAGTATAGCTCATAAAGCTTTGCGGCAGTTCCGCAGTCAAGCCCAAGCTGAGTGAAAACGTGGGAGGAAAGCTCATACGAGGTAAGCTCCGGGGATTCCGCCTCCAGCCCGTAATTTGACCAAATAACGTACTCGGTATCATAAAGCGTGCCGCCATCAATATCCTCATCCGACCAATCGAAGCTCGGCAGATGATCGCCAAAGAACACACAAACGGTCGGCTCACCACGATCTTCAAGCTCGCTTATAAGCGCACCGACAAAGGCATCTGTCTGATAGAGCTGGTCAAGATAATATTCAAATCCCACCTGCTCCTCGGGGTTGGGGATGTTATACGCCCTTATTCTGCCGTCCGTGCCCATCTTCTCCTCGTCAAGATACTTGCCGTGGGGCTGAACGGAGATAACGTACACAAAATCACGCTCATCGGTTGCATTAAGTGCCTGCAGGGTGCTTTCCGTCAGCACCGCATCCTCTGCCCAACCGAGGGGATTTTGGACGGCGTTGGGCATATCCTCAAGGGATATGAAATCGTCAAAGCCCATATTATCGAAAATCTCGGCTCTGTCGTAAAAATCAGCGGCATTGTTGTGGATGGCGGTGGCACGGTAGCCGTAGCCCTTCAAAACTGAAGCGCTGTTCTCGCAGAAGGTGTCCTTCATTATCGTATCATAGGGATACTCACCCGCACCGAAAAGCGACGTACTGATGGAGCAAAGCACCTCAAACTCCGTGTTTGCGGTGCCCGCACCGAGCACGGGAACGGTCAGCTTGCCGTGGGGATAGCTTTCCTTCAGCGCGGTGAATACGGGAACGGGGTCCTCGGAATATTCAACGCCGATAAGACGGGACGGGTCAAAATACGTCTCAAGCTGAACGAATATGATGTTGGGAAGCACATCGGGCGCTTTCTCCTCTATTTCCTCCTCCAGCACCCAGTAAAGGGCAGAAAGGGTAGCCTCGTCATAATCCTCGGGGCACTCAATGCCCTTATCAAAGAACGTGGTGCAGAAGCTGTATGCAAAGCCGTTTTCACCGTAGCTTTCGTGGAGATTGGAAAAGGTAACCTCCACCGCATCCGCACGAACAACGGGGGAAAGACCGACAAACGGAACAAGCGCACACATAATTGCGGCAAGCGCACGAATGGGGGCGACCCTGATGCGCGGAACTCTCTTCCACAGCCATACGATAAGCACGATTACGGCAAGTATGCCGAGCGCAAGCAAAACAAGCTCAAACGGACGGAAGTAGATGTAAAGCACCGAAAATACCGAGCGTATAAGCACAAGGTCGATTGCCGTAAGGGGAGACGCGCGGTAGCTGAGGACAACGAAGTTTGCAATTCCGAACGCCAGCCACAGCGCGGATATAGCACATATCATAACCGTTTTCTGCAAAAAGAGCATAGAAACGGAAAGTGTCAGCATAATTACGGCAATGTTGAGAAGCACCGTTGCGGGATCCGTAGCTAGCACACGGAATATCTCAAAAAGTGAACGGCGCGAAAGCACCTCAAGCACGTAATTCAAAAAGCAGGCAATGGAAAAAAGCGTAAGCTCGGGGCGCCGCTCCAGCCAATGCGAAAAAAGCGCACCGAAGCTTCTCGCCGCGCCGAGGGTTTTATTCTTTATTTTAATAAAAACGTTTTTCATAACAAAACCGCGCAAAAGCGCAAACTAATACCAATACTTTCACAGATATATCATAACACCATAAAGCATCATTGTCAATAAATCGCACAAAGCAAAGGCGGGGATTCCATTAATTTTTGCACACAACCGCGGTTGCCCCTGC
>JAFOAB010000238.1 GCA_017382555.1 Clostridia bacterium | reverse complement strand
TATAGGCTGTATTCTTGCCGTGCAGAAAAAGTACAACAACGGACTGTTTTGATCGTATATCATAAAGGGCAAAAAAACAGACGGTATTTGCCATACCGTCTGTTTTTTGCTTTTTTAAAGATCCTCTAATCTTTCGATAGATTCGATCTCGGGGTTTTCGCGGATGAATTTTGCTATAACGTCTACGGTGCACGGCTTCCTTGTGCGTATGACAGCCTCTACGGTTACCGGTTTTTCACCTGAAGCCGTATTGCCCTTGGATGTGATCTTGAAGCGGTGGAAGTTATGAAAGCCGAAAAACTCGCGCATTCTCTCGTTTATTTTGTCGTTATATTCAAGCCTTACGAGCAGCAGATGCCTTGCATCGCGCTTTGCGAGCTTTGAGTGATTGAGCGTTTGGAAAAGTATGATCGTAATTGTAGTTCCGAATGCAAGAAGGTACATACCCGTGGCGGTGCACATACCGATGGCGGCGGTTGCCCATATGCCTGCTGCGGTGGTAAGACCGCGCATACTCTCGCGGCGGAAGAATATCATTCCCGCGCCCAAAAAGCCGACGCCCGATACGATCTGTGCGGCAATTCTTGCGCCGTCGCCCATATCACCCGCATCCTTTTTAAACCAAAGGGAAATGCACGTAAGCAAAGCTGCGGCACAAGCAACGATGAAGTGCGTACCGATGCCTGCCTCCTTTTGGCGGTGGCTTCGCTCTATTCCCATAAAAATTCCCAATATACCGCCGAGTATAACGCGGGTGAGATACTCAAGCTCGAACTCGGAAAGAAATTGAGAAACGTATGAAAAAGCAACACTTGCTGTCTGCATAGAATGCTCCTTTCTCTTAAAAATGATTGCGGGCGGATAGCTCCGCCCGCAGTTTGTGAAAATCAGTCCCTATTTGCTGTTGCAACGATGTTGGTGCCGAAAACGTCGGTGGCGAGGACGTCACCGATCCTTACGGGCAACGGAGCAACGATCTTGTTGATGATCTCCATGCACTCGAATACCTTATCCTTCGGAATGGTTCCTTCGGTCTTTACCGCAACGGGACAGCCATCTGTGCAGATGACCGTGGAGGTTACGGTTCTTTGGGGATTGGTGCACTCATTGTTTGCGTAGGCTTCGCCTCTCTTGCAGGTGTTGCCTGTTACCTTTACCACCTTGCCGTCTGCAAGCTCTACGGTTAAGGGACAGCCGAGGGGACAGATTATACAAGTAAGCTTACGTTCCATTTTACATTACCTCCAGGGAGAAGGTCAGCTTGTCAGCGTTTTCAAGCAGCTCTTTCTTTATCGTGATCTTTTCCATTTCGCCGGGGGCAACCTTTTGCTTCTTTTTGGAGAGAAGCAGGGTGTCTCCGCACGTTACGTTGATCTTGACGTTCTTGTATACGTCGCTCACGCGGAAGTATACGTCCACGTCCTTTTTTGCGGTTATGAACTGCGGAACGGTGTAGCGAACCTTTCCGTCCGTTTCGATGGGAAGGGAGATCTCGTTCTTGAGTGTTCCGTTAATAAATTCAGCCGCCGCAGTACCTGCGATCTCCGCCTCCTCGGAAACGAAATCCACGAGGTCGTGCACGTGCAATACGTTACCGCAGGAGAAAATACCGGGGATATCGGTCTGGCGATCCTGATCGACCTCCGCGCCGCTTGTGATGGGAGAAAGCTTTACGTTTGCGCCCTTGGAAAGCTCGTTTTCGGGGATAAGACCGACGGAGAGAAGCAGAGTATCGCAGGGGATGAACTCCCTTGTCTCCGCGATGGGGCGGCGATTTGCGTCCACCTTTGCGATG
>JAFOAB010000237.1 GCA_017382555.1 Clostridia bacterium | reverse complement strand
TCGCCCTCAACGACAACGCCGTGTGCGTGTGCGTACTCGACCACCTTGCGTGTAAGGGCGATATTGTCCTCGTATGCGTGGTGAGAGCCGTCTATCATAACGGAGGTGTAGCCGCAATCGATATATTCCTTGCAAAGCTCAAAGTCCGCGCCGTGGTCGAGGTGGAGGGCAAGGTCGATGCCGCTGTCCTCTGCTGCAGCCCTTGCAAGGCCGACGAGGTATCTCTGACCTGCGTACTTGCGCGCAACGTCGCTTACCTGAAGTATAACGGGCGATCTTTCCTCTGCCGCCGCCTCAACAATGCCCTGAACGATCTCCATATTGTTGATGTTAAAGGCGCCGACAGCGTATCCGCCCTTATACGCCTTTTCAAACATTTCCTTTGTGGTTACAAGTGCCATAATGGTCTCCCTTAATATAATCTTTATTAAATTTAATATTATCACCGTGCCTGCTATAAATCAATAGAATGCCGCGAAAACAGCGAAACATTATTAAAAAGGTTGACAAATTACGGCGCTTGTGATATACTACACAAGTTAAAAAGCGTTTGAGTGGGAACCAGTAGCCGATTTTGCGGGTATCAGAGAGTTGCCGTTTGGTGCAAGGCAATTATCCTTTGTCGGTGAATTCATCCCGCGAGCTGCGGATTGAAAGCCCTTATGGGTGTGTAGATTATGCCGGTTGCAACCGTTATATTGCGGGGGTGTTATTGCACCTCGTGAGGCTTCCAACGTGAGGCGGGAGCGAAGCAGAGTGGTATCACGGCGAAGGCCGTCTCTGCGTTTTCCCTTATGGGAGAACGCAGTTTTTTTATTGTTGAAATATATAGGTTAAGAAATTACCCGCCGAGATCCTTCGCTACGGAATACCCTTTTCGTCATCCTTGAGCGAAGCGAAGGATCTAAAAAGGGTATTCCTTCGCTCGAGGATGACGAGCGGCGGCTTAACTTAATGATATCGACTGTGCATTCTGTTAAAAAATAAATTAACATAAAAGAGGAAAAGCAATGAAAGAAAAATTGGAAGCGTTGCTCCGTGAGGGCACGGCGAAGATAGAAGCCGCGCAATCCGAGGCTGAGCTGCAGGAGGTCAAGGGCGCGCTCCTTGGCAAGCAGGGAAGCATCACCGAGCTGCTTAAGGAGATCCCCAAACTTGACGTAGCCCTTCGTCCCGAGATGGGTAAGGCTGTCAACAACGTAAAGAATCTGCTCTCCGAGCAGATAGAGGGCAGACGCGAGGCGATAAAGCTTAAGGCGTCCGAGGTTCCCGCAGATTTCGACTGCACCATCCCCGGCTTTGAGCCGAAGATCGGCGGTCTGCACCCCATCACCCAGATGTGCTACGATCTTAACGATGCGTTCCGCTCCATGGGCTTTGAGGTGTTCAGCGGACCCGAGATCACAAGCGAATACTATGCCTTCGACAATCTGAACTTCCCCCCCAACCACCCCGCAAGAGAGAGCATGGATACCTACTGGCTTGAGGGTCACGATTCCGGTGAAGCAAGCGACAAGCTTTGTCTGCGCCCCCACCTTACCGGTGACAGCGTGCGCTATATGCAGACGCACAAGCCCCCCTACCGCTTCGTATACCCCGGCAGAGTGTACAGAAACGAGACCACCGATGCACGCCACGAGCGCGCGTTCTTCCAGTACGAGGCGCTTATCGTTGATAAGGACTTCACCTATACCGCAGGTAAGGTAATGATAAAGAGCATCCTTTCCAAGGTATTCGGTCAGGACGTTCCCGTAAGAATGAGAGCGGGCTTCTTCCCGTTCGTTGAGCCCGGATTTGAAATCGATATGGGCTGTCTTGTATGCGGCGGCAAGGGCTGCAGCGTATGCAAGCACGTTGGTTGGATAGAGATCATGCCCGGCGGAACCCCCCACCCGAACGTACTTCGTGCCGCGGGTCTTGACCCCGACGAGTACACCGGCTTCTACGTAAACATTGGTCTTGACCGTCTCGTTATGATGCGCTACGGTGTGGATGACGTTCGTCTCTTCCACAGCACCGACCTCCGTTTCCTGAAGCAGTTCCGTTAAGGAGGATATGAAAGATGAAATTATCACTGAATTGGATAAAGGATTACGTTAAGCTCCCCGACGATATGGATCTTACCCGTCTTGCGTACGATCTTACCATGTCTACCGTTGAGGTTGAGGGCGCAGAGAGCCTTGCAGAGCGCTTTGACAAGATAATTGTCGGCGATATCAAGGAGGTACTGCCCCATCCCAATGCGGACAAGCTTCGCGTTTGTAAGGTAGATATCGGAGAGGGCGAGATAAAGGATATCGTATGCGGCGGCTCCAACCTTGAGGTTGGTATGAAGGTCGTCGTTGCCTGCCCCGGCGCTATGGTACGCTGGCACGGCGAGGGCGAGCCCGTTGAAATTAAAAACGCAAAGCTCCGCGGCGTTGCAAGCTTTGGTATGATCTGCGCGGCTGTTGAGGTAGGTCTTGACGATCTCTTCCCCTGCGAGGACGACCATGGAATTATGGACGTTACCGCGTTCGACGCACCCGCAGGTACCCCCCTTGCAAAGGCGCTTGACCTTGACGATATCATCCTTGAGATAGACAACAAGTCTATGACCAACCGCCCCGACCTTTGGGGTCACTACGGTATCGCGCGTGAGCTTGCGGCGCTTTACGATCTTCCCCTCGTTGAGTTCGATAAGTACGTTCCCGAGTGCACCTCCACCGTTGACGTAAGGATAGTGGACGGCGAGCGTTGCCCCAGATACATCGGCTCCAAGATCGAGGGCCTCGGCGTTAAGCCCTCTCCCTTTGAGATGCAGAGCCGCATCTGGAGAGTTGGTATGCGCCCCATCAATGCGCTTGTTGATATCACCAACTACGTTATGCTTGCAACCGGTCAGCCTACCCACGTGTTCGATTCCAACCACATTATCGACCACATTGAGGTAAGACGTGCGAATGAGGGCGAGAAGCTTCAGCTTCTCAACGATAAGGAGCTTAACCTTTCCACCGACGATCTCGTAATTGCGGATGCCGAGGGTGCAGTTGCACTTGCGGGCGTTATGGGCGGCGCAAAGGATTCCGTTCTTCCCGAAACGAACAGCGTTATCCTCGAGGTTGCAAACTTTGAGTCTAAGGGTGTGCGCAGAACCGCCCTCCGTTACGATAACCGTACCGAGTCCTCCTCCCGTTACGAGAAGGCCGTTGACCCCGAAAGATGCGATCAGGCGCTCAGCCTTGCAATGAAGCTCTTTAGCGAGCTTTACCCCGAGATGAAGGTTACCGCGTTTAACGACGTGTACCCCGTAAAGCTTGTAAAGAAGGAGATCGACGTTGATTTCGATTGGCTCGACAGACGTCTCGGCAAGCGTATTCCTCAGGAGATCGTGGCAAGAAAGCTCGGCACCATGGGCTACGAGGTTACATTCACCGAGAAGGGTATGCACATCGTTGTTCCCACCTGGCGTTCCACCGGTGACGTTTCCATAAAGGCAGATATTATGGAAGAGGTTGCCCGTATGTACGGCTACGAGAACTTCGAGGCTACCTCCATCACCACCTCCTTTGACGGTGCGATAAATCAGCTTGAGGTTGACCTTGTTCGTAAGGTCAAGGAGTATCTTGCATTCCGTTGCAATATGCAGGAGATCTTCACCTATCCTTGGATGACCGACGAGTTCGTTACCGCAATTATGCCCTCGACAGACGGCATTCTTGCGCTTGCAACTCCTCCTTCCCCCACCGAGAAGTACGTTAAGTGCTCTCTCCTCCCCAACATCTGCAAGGCGATAGTAAAGAACGAGCGTAACTTCGACGAGTTCGATATCTTCGAGGAGGCGTCCGTATTCCTTGACAGAGATTATACCGAAAACTACAAGGGCGAAAAGCTCCCCTGCCAGCAGAAGCACCTCGGATGTGCGTTTGTCGGCTCCTCCGACAATATTTCCGAGCTGTTCCGCCGCGCAAAGGGCGTTATCGGTATGATGCCCCGCTACACGCATATGGAGGCATTCACCTTTGAAAAGCTCGAAAAGCCCTATTGGGCAGACGAGACCGTTTGGCTCAATATCTGCCTCAACGGTAAGAAGATCGGCGATCTCGCCCTCCTTTCCGGCAAGGCGGCTGCCGCTTGCGGTATCAAGGTGCTTTCCGCTGTGCTTGTAGAGATCAATATGGACGAGCTTGTACCCCTCAAGTCCAGAACAAACCGCTTCGTCCACATCCCCGAATTCCCGATGAACGAGTACGATATCTCCTTCCTTGTGGATTCCATGGTTAAGTGGGACGATATCTACAACGCGGTAATGGCAAAGAAGAACGAGCTTCTCCGCGACGTTTGCTTCGTTGACGAATACAAGGGCAAGCAGATCCCCGCGGGCAAGAAGTCCGTTACCATCCGCCTCGTTATCGGCTCCGGCGAGAAGACTCTCACGGGTCCCGAGATCGAGCAGGTCGCAAACAGCGTTCTCAAGAAGCTGAATAAGACCATCGGCGCAGAGATAAGAACCATTTAACAAAATACAAACGCGGCAGTAGGGAATTGGCCTACTGCCGCGGTGCTTTAATGCGTTATGAATTACAGAATATTCTCTTCAATAAACTTGGCTACGCCGTCCATATCATTGCTGTCAATAACTCGATCTGCTACGTCAAGAACGGAAGGGATGGCATTAGATACAGCCACACCAAGTCCGCAGTTCTTTATAGGCTCTATATCGTCGTTATCATCACCAAAATAGACAGCCTCGCTCGGAGAAACACCAAAGCGAGAGAGCATTTGCTTGATGCCGTTCCATTTCGTAGCTTCTTTGCTCATAATTTGGATAAGATCATTGTTGGCGATAGTGTGGTACACATCATCGGTCAACGTAGTTTCAATGCCCTCATATAGCGGTTTCTGCTGGCTGCTTGCCAGTATTTTATAGAGGATGATGTCCTCCGGTTAATGTCGGAAACTTATCCAAAATGACAGGCTCCCAAACCGGAATGTCTCTGTTTGAGTACAGACCTTTGCTTGTTTCTATGGAAAGAAATACATCCGGGTATTGCAAAATAGCAGACAGTATTTTTTCTCCGCTTTCACATGGAATTCCAATTTCCAATAGGTTCTGAGGAAGCGAAACGACAGCTCCGTTTGTAGCGGTTATGGCATCAAAGCCGATCAAGTCATTATAGATCAGAATATCTCTTAAAGATCTTGCGCTTGCAGCCATGATAAGGATTCCATGATCGTGGCACTTCTTTAGAACAGCTATGGTGTGCTCGGATACGCTTTTGTCGGTATGTAGCAATGTTCTGTCTAAATCGGTAATTATGGCTTTCATGCGCTCCACCTTAGCTTTGTTCATTGGAAATATGCTTCTGAATATCTTCGATAGACGGGAGCTGTTTGCTCAGATTTTCGGGTAGATCGCTCGTTACCTTATATTCGCTCACACCGATAGGCTTAGACATATCTTTGAGTGCGTATT
>JAFOAB010000236.1 GCA_017382555.1 Clostridia bacterium | reverse complement strand
TTTACGCAGTACGGATATTATACCGCAGGCTCCACCTACGTTTCCGTACAGCACCCCGCACTTGACCAGTGGGGCGAGCTTATGTGCTGTGAGTGGCTCCGTCTTGCCGATTACACCGGTGATGACAGATGGCGCAAGCGCGCTATTATGAGCTGGTACAACTGCACGCAGTGCATCGCAACCGAGGAGAATCGCATTTTCCACGGCAGAAAGCGTCCTATTGGCTCGCAGAACGAGGCATTCTATCAGGCGCGTTGGGGCCACAGAAAGGATCCCAACGAGCGCGGCCACCTCAACGATTGGCTCGTTTCTTGGGTCAACGTATTCCGTCTTACCGTTATCGACCGTATGACGAGAGTAAACAAGTATAAGGACGCAAGCGCTCTGAACTAAAGCTAACAAAAAGCCTTCTCCCACAGGAGAAGGCTTTTTTCTTATTGCTTTAGAAATCATAAAACCTTTATGTCATTGCCGATGCGTTAAATTATTCCGTGTTGAATTGTTTTTTACAAATCATCTTCCGAGAGAACGGTTATTCCGTTTTCGCGAAGGAGGGAAGCGGTAATGCCGCTTTCGGGTACAAGTGTGCGCGTAAAGCTTCCGTCATAGCGGCAATGGACGCCGCAGGACGGGCTTTTTTCCTTTAAAACGGCAAGCTTGCATCCGTTTTCGATTGCTGTATGTAGGGTGCTTTGTGCACCCTTACGGTAATTTTCGGTCACGTCCGCGCCCTCGGAATTTATAAAGCGTCCGTCCTTTTGCATTTCGGAGGGGGCGCGAGGCGTGCTAAGTCCGCCCGCAACCTCGGGGCAAACGGGGATAAGCTCGTATTTTTCGGCAAGTGCGATAACCTTTTCGCACGGCTTGCTTTTGCCGTCATAGCGGCAAGCCTCACCCAAAAGGCAGGCACTTACGATAATCTTTTCCATTAAAACCACTTCCTTTTTTTGAATATGGCAATCAGTATGGCAACGATCGCCGCGCAAACGGCAATGAATATATAGTACGAATATCGGTAATTAAGCTCCGGCATAAACTTGAAGTTCATTCCGTACCATCCGACAAGTAGGGTGAGCGGAAGAAATACCGCGGCGATGACGGTGAAGATACGCATCAGCTTGTTTTGCTCTATTTCGATTTGCGATTGATAGGCCTCACGCGCTTGGGAAACGTAATCCCTGAGGCTCACAGTTCTGTCAAGCAGTCTGTTTGCGCGGTTCGCAAGCACGGAAAAGTATCTTATCGCCTCGTCCGTAAAAATGACGTTATCGTTTTCCTCACAGCATTCAAAAACGGAAACAAGCTGGCGGTAATAGCGCTTTAGATCGAACAGCTCGTATCGGTAATCAAGTATCTCGATAAGACACTCGCTGTCGGAGTACTTCATCAGCCTCTCCTCGGTGGCGTTGATGCGGCATTCAATCCTTTCAAGATACGCCATATCGGAGCGGATGAGACGGCTGAAAAAGGCACAAAGCGCCCTTTCCGTCGTTTGCGCACCTATAAGGCACGCTGAGGCTGCCTTGTAGGCTCTTTCATCCTCGCAGAAGATGATGAGGTTGTTCTTATCCACGCAAAGCGTCATCTTTGCCTGGGGAGTATCGGGTGCATCGGTATCGTACCAATCAAAGGCGATTATGTTTAGCCCCGTATGGCTTTCGAAGGTCTCGCATTCCTCGCTGCATACGTAGTTGAGTACCTCATCTCCAAGCGCCTCGCGCGCAAGCTCGGCATCCTCTCTCATAAGTACCTTTTGCATAATTACCCCCATATGGCGGCTTCGCTCTTTTATTTTATAATATTCTATATAATATTTCAATATATACCGATAATGTTTCTTTTATTCATAGCTAAGGTATTGATTTGGGCATTGATGCGTGCTAAAATATGCATATAATTCCGCGGAGGATGGAGATATGAATATTCTTCACATCAAATATGCGGTGGAGGTTGCAAGGCAGGGCTCGTTCAGCAAGGCGGCAGACGCGCTGCTTATTGCACAGCCGAACATCAGCCGCTCCATCAGGGAGCTTGAGGAGGACCTTGGTGTTACTCTGTTCTCACGATCCGCAAAGGGTGTTTCCTTAACCCCGGAGGGTGAGGAGTTCATCGGCTACGCAAAGGGGATATTAAGACAGATAGACGCTGTTGAGGAGCTGTATAAGTCGGATTGTCGAGCAAAGCAAAGATTCTCCGTGTCTGCGCCGTGCTCCTCATACGTTTCCGCAGCCTTTGCGGAGTTCTCTTGCGGACTTACCGACGATTGCGCAAGCGTATCGTATAGGGAGACAAGCTCATACACAACCATAAATGACGTAGTAGGCAATACGTGCGATCTCGGTATCGTAAGATATGCCCAAGGCAACGAAAAGCTTTTTAAGGCTCTGCTTGAGGAAAAACGGCTTGTATCCGAATCAGTTGCGGAATTTTTGCCCGTGTTGCTGATGAGCAGGGAAAATCCGCTTGCTGAAAAGGCGGATGTTACCTCCGCAGATCTCGCGAGCCTTACGGAGATAACGCATTCTGATATGCTTTTCGGACTTTCAAGCGGACAAAAGGTAGGAAGGGAAGCGCAGGATAAGCGCATCTCTGTGTCGGATAGAGCTACGGCTTATGAGTTGCTTAGCCAAAACACGAGCTCCTTTTTGCGCACAGTGCCGCTTTCCGATATTCAGCTTGAAAAATACGGGCTTGTACAGCGCAGATGCTGTGACGATCATTTCGTATATAAGGACGAGCTGATATATCGCAAGGGATATAGGCTTACAAGTCTCGATATCGGCTTTGTTACGGCGTTAAACAGAATAAAGGTAAAATACAAGGGTATCAAATGAAATATCATAAATGATATAGCATCTATGCGTTTTTGATATTTCACAAAGCGACACGATTGTGTTAAAATATTAACAATCGTGCCCATTTGCGGAAACGCACTTAAATTGCACCCGAGTGCCGAGTGTAGCTTCGCACTAACTTTGATAAATTATAACTTGTGAGGTAATTATTATGCTTAAAATTAAGGTTTGTATCGGAAGCTCTTGCCATATTAAGGGATCTCGCCCCGTAGTAGAGCAGCTTCAGGCTATGATCAACGAAAATAACCTTGGCGACAAGGTTGAGCTTGCGGGAACCTTCTGCATGGGTAATTGCCAGCAGGGCGTTTGCGTAACCGTAAATGACGAGTTCTTTTCCGTAACTCCCGAAACCGTTCGTGATTTCTTCACCCGTGAGGTTCTGGAGAAGATATAATGGTATTTGTACAGATTTGTGTAGGATCCTCATGCCATCTCAAGGGCTCGCAGGACATTGTCGAGCTTCTCGAAAAGGCAGTCGAGGAAAATAATATCGCCGACGAGGTCGTTCTTTCCGGCAGCTTTTGTGTCGGTAAGTGCAACCGTGTAGGTGTTACCGTTCAGGTAAACGACGACACCCACGTCGGTATTACCAGAGAAAATTTTGCAGAGTTTTTCAAGAAAAACATTCTTGACGTAATAGAAAGCGAGAGGAAGTGACAGTATGCCCAATTGTCTTACACTTAAAAAATCGAACTGCAAGAACTGCTACAAGTGTATACGTCACTGCCCCGTGAAGTCTATAAAGTTCTCCGGCAACCAGGCTCATATTATCGGCAATGAGTGCATCCTGTGCGGTCATTGCTTTGTTGTTTGCCCCCAGAACGCCAAGGAGGTTGTTGACGGTACCGAGAAGGCGCGTGTGCTTCTCCAGAGCGGTGATCCCGTTATCGTCAGCCTTGCCCCCTCCTTTATCGCAAATTACGATGGCGTGGGTATCGAGGCTATGCGCCGCGCACTCAAGAAGCTCGGCTTTGCCGACGTTGAGGAGACCGCTATCGGCGCTACTATCGTAAAAACGGAGTATGAACGTATGATGCGCGAGGAGGTTCGTGACGTTATAATCACCTCCTGCTGCCACTCCGTAAATCTTCTTGTCCAGAAGTATTTCCCCTCCTGCATTCAGTATCTTGCGGACGTAATGTCGCCTATGCAGGCACATTGCTCCGATATCAAGCAGAGAATCCCCAACGCAAAGACAGTGTTTATCGGTCCCTGCGTTGCAAAGAAGGATGAGGCTGAGTATTACGAGGGAATCGTTGATGCCGTTCTTACCTTTGAGGAGCTTACGAACTGGCTGAAGGCAGAGCACATAGAGCTTGAGAAGGAGGTTGACGTAACCCCCGAGAGCCGTGCCCGCTTCTTCCCGACGACCGGCGGCGTGCTTAAGACGATGGCGGAAAACATTTCCGGCTTCACCTACATCGCTATCGACGGTGTGGAGAACTGTATAAATGCGCTGAAGGATATTGAAAGCGGTAAGGTACACAACTGCTTTATTGAAATGTCCGCTTGTATAGGCAGCTGTATCAACGGACCCGTAATGGAGAAGTACCATTCCAGCTCCAACGTTAAGGATTACATAACCATTGCGGGATATGCCGGTAAAAAGGACTTTGACGTTGTTCAGCCCCCGCACCTCAATCTTAAGAAGAATTTCTCCGCTATCGAGCATAAGCTTGCACAGCCTGTGGAGTCGGAGATTATGTCCGTACTCCGTCAGATGGGCAAATTCAAGCCCTCAGATGAGCTGAACTGCGGCTCCTGCGGATACAATTCCTGCCGCGAGAAGGCAATAGCCATCATTCAGGGTAAGGCAGAGATATCTATGTGTCTGCCCTTCCTCAAGGATAAGGCGGAAAGCTTCTCCGACGCGATAGTAAACAATACACCTAACGGTCTTATCGTCCTTAACGAGGATCTTGAGGTTCAGCAGATTAACAAGGCGGCATGCAAGATCATGAACATCCGCTATGCCTCCGACGTTCTCGGTGAGCCCGTTGTACGTATACTTGACCCCACCCTTTTCCTGCAGGTCAAGAATACGGGCCTTTCCCTCCACGATCAGCGTGCGTACCTGCCCGAATACAAGAAGTACGTGGAGCAGACCGTAATTTACGCGTCCGATTCACGTATGCTTATCGGCATTCTGCGTGACGTTACCGATCTCGAGTCCGAAAGAGAAAAGAAGCTAAAGAACCAGCAGCACACGGTTGAGGTTGCAGACAGCGTTGTTGAAAAGCAGATGAGAATCGTTCAGGAGATCGCATCTCTGCTTGGAGAGACCGCCGCAGAAACCAAGATCGCGCTCACGAAGCTAAAGGAGTCCTTGGCAGATGAATGATTTGTGCGCTGATATCGGATACAAAAGCATAAACCACGTTGGCGAGGAGCTTTGCGGAGACCACGTTGACATTGTAGATGAAAATGAAAATTCCACAGTCATAGTTTTGGCTGACGGACTTGGCTCGGGTGTAAAGGCAAGCATACTCTCCACCCTTACCTCGAAGATCATTTCCACGATGATGGCGGCGGGATTGCCGATAGAGGAATGCGTGCAGACGATTGCGGCTACGCTTCCCGTTTGCTCCGTACGCGGTGTTGCTTATTCCACCTTTACGATTATCCATATTTTGAATAACGAGGTTGCGGATATTATTCAGTACGACAACCCCCACGTTATTATCGTAAGGGATTACCAAATATACGATTACCCGAAAACCGAAATGAATATCGACGGTAAGAAGATATACAAATCCACCATCAGACTGCAGGAGGATGACGTGTTCGTTGCAATGAGCGACGGCTGTCCTCACGCGGGTATGGGCGGTAAGTACAATTTCGGTTGGAAGCGAGAGGATATAGCAGATTATATGCTTACCCTCGTTGCCGGCGGATATACCGCAAAAAATCTCTCCACAATGCTTGTGGAGGAATGCGACAATCTCTACGGACATAAGCCCGGTGACGATACGACCGCGTGCGTTGTAAGAATTAGAAAGCGCGAGCCGATGAATATCCTCTTCGGTCCTCCCTCGAACAGAGATGATGCTAACCGTATGATGTCGCTCTTCTTCTCCAAGGAGGGAAAGCACATTATCTGCGGCGGAACCACCTCGTCCATTGCGGCGAAGTTCCTTGGCAAGCAGATTCGTGCCAGCCTGAATTTTGAAAGAAGCGACGTTCCCCCTATTGCGTATATTGACGGAGTTGACCTTGTAACCGAGGGTGTAATTACCATGAACAAGGTTATCGAATACGCAAAGGACTACCTCGGAGAAAACCATCTATACGAGGAATGGAGCTTCAAAAAGGACGGCGCCTCCCTTATTAGCAGACTGCTGTTTGAAGAAGCAACGGATATAAATTTTTACGTTGGTAGGGCTGTAAATCCCGCTCACCAGAACCCTGACCTTCCCATAAACTTCAACATCAAGATGAATCTTGTTGAGGATCTTTCCACTTCTCTCAAGAAAATGGGTAAGCGCATAAAGGTCAGCTATTTTTAAGGAGGATGAAATGCGTAAATTTGATACAAAGGTACAGCATGCAAAGTATAAGGTTTTGAGAGAGGTTGCCCGCCTTGCGTGGGAGGACAAGCTTCTTGACAAGGTTCTTGATATTCCCGCAATGCTTGCCCCCGGAAAGGAAGCTACCACGCGTTGCTGCGTGTATAAGGAAAGAGCCATCCTTGGTGAGAGAGTAAAGGTCGCTATGGGCGGCGATAAGGAAAACCCGAACGTCATTCAGGTTATCGACATTGCCTGCGATGAGTGTCCCGTTGGCGGCTACGAGGTTACGAACGCTTGCCGCGGATGCCTTGCACACCGCTGTGAGGACGTGTGCCGATTCGGCGCTCTTTCGTTCGATAGCAACCACGTTGCACATATCGATAAGTCCAAGTGTAAGGAGTGCGGTGCCTGCGCAAAGGTATGCCCCTACACTGCAATCGTTGGCCGTAAGCGTCCCTGCCAGAACGCATGTAAGGTCAAGGCAATTTCCATGAATGATGAAAAGGCTGCTATCATTGATAATTCCAAGTGCATCCAGTGCGGCGCTTGCGTATATCAGTGCCCCTTCGGAGCTATTTCCGATAAGTCTTACATCGTAGATGCGATAGAGATACTTAAGAGAAGCGAGCGCAATACCATAACCGGCAAATACAAGGTATACGCCGTTATTGCTCCCTCCATCTCCAGCCAGTTCTCCTACGCAAAGCTTGGTCAGGTTATAACCGGACTGAAGAAGCTCGGCTTCCACGACGTTGTCGAGGCGGCTCTCGGTGCTGATATGGTTGCTATGGCAGAGGCAAAGGAGCTTGCCGAAAAGGGTCTGCTTACCAGCTCCTGCTGTCCCGCATTCGTTCAGTACATCAAGTCTGCATTCCCGAATCTTCTTCCTTACGTCTCCCACAACCAGTCTCCTATGACTGTGCTTGCAAAGTACATCAAGGATACCACCCCTAATGCAAAGGTAATCTTTATCGGACCTTGCACCGCTAAAAAGGCGGAGCTTCAGCTCGATGAGGTTAAGCCCTACGTTGATACCGTCCTCACCTTTGAGGAGCTACAGGCGCTTATCGACAGCCGTGATATCGACCTTGCATCTCTTGAGGAGGGCGTGCTTGATAACGCTTCCTATTACGGAAGAATCTTCGCGCGTAGCGGTGGTCTTACCGATGCCGCTGCTCAGGCACTCAAGGAGCAGAATATTGACTTTGAGGTCAAGCCCGTGGTATGCGACGGCATTGAGGCGTGCAGAACCGCACTGCTGAAGCTTAGCAAGGGTGTTCTTGACGGCAACTTTATCGAGGGTATGGCTTGTATCGGCGGTTGTATCGGCGGTGCCGGCTGTCTCACCCACGGTGAAAAGAACAAGGCTGAGGTTGACAAGTATGGCAGAGAAGCGTACGAGAAGACCATAAGCGGAGCAATATCCGTTCTTAAGTAATCAATAAAAAACGGTGTAATGAGGATTTTAGACTGCACCAAATTGTGCGGACAGTACAAAAACAGCCTAAATGGTAGAATTTATTAAAATTTAAG
>JAFOAB010000235.1 GCA_017382555.1 Clostridia bacterium | reverse complement strand
GTGCCCCGCAGGGCATATCGCGCGCCTTGGCGCATATCGCACTCATCGAGTATATCGCAAATCCCAACGGGATTTATATCGCGGCATACCTGCAAGCAGGTATGCTATATAATACCGTGGCCCTTCATTAAAGCTATAAGCTTTGCCTCATGCTCGGGCTCCATGGGAGTAAGGGGCAAACGCAGATAATTCTCGCAATATCCCATTGCAGCCATTGCCGCCTTTACGGGGATGGGATTGACCTCGCAGAAGAGGGTGTTGATGAGATCAAGATACTCAAGCTGCATATCGCGGCTCTTTTTTACCTCGCCGCGCATAAATGCCTTGCAGATCTCGGAGGTCTCTGCGGGGATAAGGTTTGAAAGAACGGAGATAACGCCCTTGCCGCCAAGCGACATAACGGGAACTATCTGATCGTCATTTCCGCTGTAAATATCCAGCTTATCGCCTACAAGCTTTGCGGTCTCCGCGATCTTGGAGATATCACCGTTTGCTTCCTTTATTGCAACTATGTTGGGATGATCCGCAAGCGCAAGATAGGTGGAGGGGGCAATTGCACAGCCGGTACGGGAGGGTACGTTATAAAGTATCATCGGCAGGGGTGCCGCATCCGCAATTGCGGTGAACATCTTGATAAGTCCGTTCTGGGTTGCCTTGTTATAGTAGGGAGTAACAACGAGGGATGCATCCGCACCTACCTCGTATGCAAACTTGGTGAGGTCGATAGCGTATGCGGTATCGTTGGAGCCTGTGCCCGCGATTATCGGAACGCGCTTTGCGGCACGCTTTACGGCGTACTCGATAGCCGCACGATGCTCCTCGTCGGTAAGGGTAGAGCCCTCGCCCGTTGTACCGCAGATAACGAGCGCGTCAATGCCGCTATCTATCTGCCAGTCGATGAGCTTGCCGAACGCTTCATAATCAATTCCGTTTTCGGTCAAGGGAGTAACGAGCGCAGTAGCTGCGCCCTCAAAAATCGTCTTTTTCATTTTCTCTTTCCTTTCAAAGCTTTGTGGTGCAAAAACGCAAGCTATCCTTCATTTTTCCGCCCTTTGTCATCCTCGAGCGGAGTTGTTTTTCGCAAGATTCTTCGCTTCGCGCCCTGCTGTCATTCTCGAGGAAGCGAAGCGCCCGAAGAATCTGCAGGGCACTCGCTCAAGATTGACGCGAAAGGCAAGTGAAGCTCTCTTGCGTTTTTGCCATTATATTACAAACAAACAGACCGACCCTTGCGGATCGGTCTATCAAAAAATCGCAAAAATACGGCATTGCCGCAAAAAATATTGATAGTACTCCGCAAAAATATGCGACAGTCCGTCGGATATTCTCCGCCGTCCCGGTTACAGCCGTGCGCCTTGGCCGCCCTCGGCGCGATCCCCTTTCCGTGCGGCAACGCCCTGCGAAGGCTTACACCGCATTTACTCTTGTCACGCGCAACCTCTATTCTTATTTTAAAATGCAAGAAACGGTCTGTAAACTTGCATTTATGATTATATCAGTATGCGCGGTTTTTGTCAATATATTTTTAACTCTTTTTCTTTATCGCGCTATTCTTACGCGGAAAAACGGGCGGTGTATTACGCGCCTTGCGGATGATTATCAAAGCACGCTCCATCTCCTCACCGTTTTCGTCGATGAGGATGCGCTTTTCCACCTTTTCTATCTTTCCGCCGAGGTTTGCGATCATCGGCTCTGCCGCCGCGCACTCGATATCCGCATCCTTGCCCTTGTAGGAAAGAAACGCACCGCCAACCTTGACAAGGGGCAGGCAATATTCCGCAAGCGCGGGTAGAGCGGCAACCGCACGCGCGGTGGCGATATCGTAACGCTCGCGGTACACCTTGTTTTTGCCCGCCTCCTCTGCGCGTGCGCAGAGTGCGCTGTAATTTTCAAGACCCACGGTTTTTGCCGCGCTTGCGACGAAATCCGTCTTCTTTTTGGTGGAATCCATTGCCGTAAGCTTCAAATTTTTGCAGGCGATGGCAAGCGGAATGGAGGGAAAGCCTCCGCCGCAACCGACGTCGATTACCGTTTTGCGCTCGCCCTCAAACATATCGGCAAACAGCAGGGTGTCCGCAAAATGCCTTACCCACACGTCCCCTATCTCGCGCAGGGCGGTGAGATTGTGCTTTTTATTTTCCTCGAGCAGATAATCGGCAAATTCGTAAAACTTGGGGATGAGATAGTTAAACCTCTCAAGCCCGTTTGCCTTAAAAACCGCCTCTGCCCTCTTTTTTTCCGTTAAAAACAATTCTGGCATACTTATCCCTTTTGCCCCTTGAAGCGGATTATCAGCACCGTTACGTCCGCGGGATTTACTCCGCTTATGCGAGATGCCTGACCAACGCTTGCAGGGCGAATTTTATTCAGCTTTTCCGCCGCCTCTATACGAAGACCGGATATCGACTTATAATCAACGTCCGCAGGCAGGCGCATATCCTCCAGCTTTTTCTGCCTTTCGGCCTCTTCAAGCTGTTTTTTGATGTATCCCTCGTATTTTACCGCCGTTTCCACGCTCTCCAGATCCGCGCGGTTCATTTCGGGGGCGTTTTTATCTATTTTTCTGAGCATCGCAAGGTCGATCTGCGGGCGGCGGAGAAGCTCCGCAAGCTTTGCGCCCGTACTTATCGGCGTGCTTTCCGCTTTTACAAGCATTTCGTTTACCTCGTCGCTCGGAGGCATGGTTGTTTCGCCTAGGCGCTTAATTTCCGCATCCACACGCGCCTTGCGTGCCACGAAATGCTCCCATTGCTTATCTCCAACAAGTCCGCATTCCCTGCCGAGAGGTGTAAGGCGGAAGTCCGCGTTATCCTGACGGAGGAGCAGACGGAACTCGCTTCGGCTTGTCATCATTCTGTACGGCTCGTTTGTTCCCTTGGTTACAAGATCGTCGATAAGCGTGCCGATATACGATGAGGAACGCGTGAGAATGAGCGGATTTTTGCCGAGAAGCTTCAGTGCCGCATTTGCACCCGCAACAAGTCCCTGCGCCGCCGCCTCCTCGTAGCCGGATGTGCCGTTGAACTGACCCGCGCCGTAAAGACCCTCGATATTCTTAAATTCAAGGGTGGGAAGCAGCTGTGTGGGGTCTGCGCAATCGTACTCTATTGCATATGCATAGCGCATAATTTTTGCGTTTTCAAAGCCCGGAAGGGAGCGCAGCATCTCGTACTGCACGTCTGCGGGCATGGAGGTGGAAAAGCCCTGAATGTACATCTCGTTTGTGCCGATGCCGGTAGGCTCCACGAAAAGCTGATGCCTCTCCTTATCCGCAAAGCGGACTATCTTATCCTCAATGGATGGGCAGTATCTGGGGCCGACACCGTGTATCATACCGCCGTACATTGCGCTTTTGTGAATGTTTTCCCTTATTATACTGTGCGTTTCGGGAGAGGTGTAAACGATGTGGCACGGCTCGCTTTCAAGGCTTGCGTACGCCTCCCTGTCCGTATCCCAAGCAAAGGGAAGCGGCTCGGATTCACCCTCCTGAAGCTCTAATTTGGAAAGATCGATGCTGCGCTTATCCACACGCTGAGGAGTGCCGGTTTTGAAGCGGCGCATCTCGATGCCCTCGCGCTCCAGACTTGCCGTCAGCATATCTGCGGGAAGCTGACCGTCCGGTCCGCTTTGACGGGTGTTGGAGCCGACGAATATTTTGCCGCAAAGATACGTTCCCGCGCAGATAACGGCGGCCTTAACGTGCCAAATATCACCGAGACGTGTAACCACGGCACTGATTTTTTTGCCGTTTTCCGTATCTTCCGTGATGATATCGACGATCTCCTCTTGAACTACGTCAAGACCTTCGGTATTTTCCACACGGTTTTTCATATAATTGCGGTACGCAAGTCTATCCGCCTGCACGCGCTTGGAGCGCACAGCCGCGCCCTTGCCCGTATTAAGCGTACGGCTTTGAAGCGTAACGGCATCCGCCGCACGGCCCATCTCACCGCCCAGCGCATCAATTTCGTATACAAGATGCCCCTTTGCCGTTCCGCCGATGGACGGATTGCATGGCATATTGGCAATGGCGTCAAGAGAAAGGGTGAAAAGCACGGTGGAAAGCCCCATCCGCGCGGCGGCAAGCGCCGCCTCCACACCCGCGTGTCCTGCGCCAATTATTGCAATGTCAGTTTGTTTTTGCATAGTTATATACTCGTATGGCGGGGGCTTCGCACAATATCATTAAGTTTAGCCAACCGCAAGATCCTTCACTGCGGCAATTTTCCTTTGTCATTCTCGAGCGAAGCGAAGAATCTAAGGGAAATTGCCTCCGTTCAAGGATGACAGCGGTTGGCTTTTTCCTTAACTTAATGCCATTCGGGCTTGCTCCCGCCGTTCAAATTTGTTTTATTGCGGCGGGAGCAAGCCCCCGCCCTACATTATTCTACAGTTTTTGCTACTTTGCCAAAAAACTGCCAGTTACCAATCGTTTCGCTATAAGCCGCAATTATTCCCGTAGAAACCTGAGAGATCTCCTCATACTCGAAGGGGATTACCACGTTACCCTCGGTATCGATAACTCCCTTGATGCCGTTTGCAAAGCCGATAACACCAAGGCCCTCGGCAAAGGGGCGCGCAAAGGTGAAGATGGGCTGTGCGATCCATCTTCCCTCTATGCTGTAATAGCCGTAAAGCCCATCACGCTCCAAAAGCAGAACTCCGTCCGAATATCCGACAAGCGTATAATCCGCGGGGATATCGAATTTTCTGCCGTAATCGTCGATAAGATAATCGTATTCTGCTATCAGCCAATCGGGGTTGCCATAGTATTTATCCGTATCGAGCTGACGAACACGAACGTAGCCCTCATCAAAATAGAAGCTACCGACCGACTGTATGCCGCGCAAAACGGGCGCGGTGAATATGGAGAATGCGTATCTGCCGTTGTTGCTCCAATAATACGTTTCGCGATAGAGATAATAATCTATTTTACCGTATTCGTTGATGAAAAGAAGCACGTTGTCGGGATATACGACCGCCGCATAATGCTCGTTAAACGAATATGCCTCCTTGTAATTATAGCCGGTGATCATATACCACTCGCTAAAGCCGTAAGCAAAGCGAAGCTCGTCCGAATATATCGTGTCGATAACCACGTACTGCGGAGGTGCTTCCGTAACCGGCTCCTCCGTGGTGATTTCTTCGGTAGTTATTTCTTCGGTTGTTATTTCTTCCGTTATAATTTCTTCGGTTATAATTTTTTCCGTTACGATTTCATCCGTTACGATATCCGTAATATCGGTATCTGGAGCTTGTGTGTCGGTCGTTTCGGGAGCTTCGGTAAGCTCTTCCGTTATCTCCTCGGTTATCTCCTCCTCATATTCCTCCTCATACTCCTCTTCATACTCATACTCGTCCTCATATTCGTATTCGTATTCGTCCTCGTACTCGTAATCCTCGGGCGGAAGAGTCTCGTTAACGGGGGAATAATCCTCGTCCCAATAATCCTGATCGTTCTCTCCGATTTCCGCATCCGTTAACTGCTCTGTCTCTACCTCGGCTGTTGTTTCGGGTGTTGGGGTTGTTTCGGGTGTCGGGAGATCGGTGTATTCTATCTGTGTGTCCTCGGGTATAACCTCCTCTGTTACCACGTCCTCCGGCGGAGTCAGTACCTCCTCCGTATAGATGGTGACAGCTTCGTCCGGCTCGGTGGTATCGTATACCTCCTCCGTTTCGGGCGCGTCCGTCTCGATTATTTGCGAGGTTATCTCGGTTTTTATAGTTACCATCGCGCTTTGGATATAAATGCCGTTATCGGAAAGACCGTAAGTGGGAACGTAATCAAAATAAAGTCCGCGATTATCCGTCGCGTCATCGTAATCGCTTTGGATAAGATTACCCTCCGCATCAAGATAATAATACATTCCGTTGTATCGGTAATCGTTTATTATGAACAGCGGGTTGTTGTTTCTATCTCTTGTGAGAGCGGGGATAAAATAGGCGGTTATCTCGCTATAAAGCTTTTTGCCAAACGAATCGTAGACCGTTTGCGTTTCGCCATCGTCAACTATTATGTAGCCCATATAAAGGCGTACGCCCGTTTGGGAAGCGTATATTATTTTTCTCTTGCCCTCGGGGATGGTGTAGTTATCCTTTGCCTCCGAGTAGAAATACATTTCGTAGCTTTCATATCCGGCTTTATCATACGGTGCATCTATTCCCGTATTGATAAGGCAAATTTGCATTTTGCCCTCGGCATCAAAATCCGCATACGTAAGCTCATATCCCTCAGCGGCAAGCGTGTCGAAATCGGCAAATTCAAACTTCACCGCCTCGCCGCCCTGAAGAATGCCCGCACCCACGTTTGCAATATTCGTTGCGGCACGAAGCGCATCCACGAATTGAAGCGCATATTCATCGTCGTATTTCGTATCGGGCTTAGCTTCCGTTACGGGTGCATCGGTGGTTGTCGGAGTTGTTTCTGCGGGGGGAACGGGTGAATTGTGGTTTCTTATGTAAAATGAAAAGTCAAAAATTCCGCGCTGATAAAGGACCGCTGAGGTGCATATCACGCACGCAATCAGCAGCCACGTTATTCTTGCCAACGCTTTTCTGAATTTTCTTTTGTTTTTCATTGTTTTGTTCCTTTTTCGTAATATAAATCCGAACGGATTTATATTATATCGCTATCGAGCGTAGCGAGATAATATCGCTATCGAACGAAATGAGATAATATCGCGCGCCTTGGCGCATATCGCCCGTTTTGTGTCATTTGCGGCGATATGTTCGCAAGCGAACGCGATATATTTTCGCATCGCTCAAATGCGATATAGCCTCACGTTGTTCGGCTGCGATATGATATAAATACCCTGCGGGAATTTATATCGCTGAACATAAATCGTAATTGATATCTTTTTTAGGCGATATACCTCGCGTTGCTCGGTGCGATATATTTTCGCTTCGCTCAAATGCGATATAACCTCACTTCGCTCGGTTGCGATATGATATAAATCCCTTCCGCTTCTAACCTTTCTCGTGCCCGAAGGGCACATATCGCGCCCGAAGGGCATATCGCTCCTTGGAATATCGCAAATCCCGCAAGGGATTTATATCGCTGAAAAACCGCAAAGCGGTTTTTCACTTGTGATATTTCTCTCCGCGTTCAATCGTTTTTGCGCGGTACAACGCTTCCATCAATATAACTCTCATCAGCCTATGCGGAAAGGTTAATTTTGAAAAAGAAAGACGTACGTCGCAGACGTCCTTTACCCTTTTGTCTATACCGAGAGAGCCGCCGATGATGAAAACTATGCCGGGGTAGGTCATTGAGGCATTCTCCAGCAGCTTTGCAAGCTCGGGGCTGGAGAGCTGCTTGCCCTCCACGCAAAGGGCGACCTTCATACAGCCGTCTGGGATGGCGGCGAGTATCTTTTTGCCCTCTTTTTCAAGAACCGCTTGCATCTCCTTCTCGCTCGGATCGTCGGGAATCGGCTCGTCCTTTAAAACGATGACCTCCGTTTTTGCGTATCGGGAGAGGCGCTTTTCATATTCTTTTGCCGCCTCGGTAAAATATTTTTCCTTATCCGAGCCAACGGCGATTACGGTTATTTTTTGCATATATTTACGACCTCCGTACGTGATGCAACGCGTACGGTACAGCCCATACCATCAAGGGCCGCCTCCGCACATCTCCTTGCCACCGTACAATCGTTATTTTCAAAGCTTATATGCCCAAGCACAAAGGTTTTTGTGCCCGCGCTTGCAAGGCGAGGAAGAACACGCGCACAGCTTTCGTTTGAAAGGTGTCCGCATTCCGACAGTATCCTCTCCTTTAAATATTGCGGATACGGCCCGTTTTTTAACATCCTTACGTCGTGATTTGATTCTATAAGTGCGGCATCCGCACCGAAACGGCACGAAAAAACCTCGTCACTGACGTATCCTATATCCGTTGCAACAGCAATATTTGTCTTATCCGAGCATTCGAAGCGATAGCACGTCGCACCCGATATATCGTGCGGTGCGGGATACGGAATTACCGTTATATCATCAAAGATCAGCTTATCACCGAAATCAAAATGCTCGATCCTTTTTCCATCTATACCCGCCTCGGTGAGGTGGTGGAAGGTATCAAACGAGCAAAAAAGCTTGCCCGTATATTTTTTTAACAGCACGGGAAGTGCCGATACGTGATCCGAATGGGCGTGTGTAATTAAAATTGCGGAAATATCCTCAAGTGCCGCACCGATCTCGGTTAACGCCTTTACGATGCTTTTTGTATTTTTTCCCGCATCTACAAGGATAGAGGTATTCCCGCTTTTGATAAACGAGCTGTTGCCGGACGAGCCGGAAAACAGCGAATATGCTTCTGTCATAGCTTTTTTTGTTCCGCACCGACCGTCCCTACAGCGAATTTACTCTGCTTGTCATCCTCGAGGGAGCGTTTACGCCTTTCAAGATGCTTCGCTTCGCTCAAGCATGACGGAAAGGCGTAAGGCGACCGAAGGATCTGTAGAGTAAATTCGCTGTGACGGTAAGTAAAATTTAATTAAAAAGATACCTGAACGAATCAAGTATGAAGAGATCTATCATATCGAACATAAAGGTAAACATAAGCGGGATGATGATAAGCAGCATCCATTTGGATTTTTGCTTACGTCTCTCGCCCTCCTCGGTAACTGCACACATCTTTTCGTAGCTCCAATCCTCGGGGAAGCTGTCGGCGGTGCGATTGACCATGGTAAAGCCCTTGTTATATATGATATAAGCGGAGAAAAGCACGATAAGTGCCGCAAAATATGTCCACATCACAATTTGTGATGCAATATATCCCGCATCTCCGTTTGCGAGCATTGCGTAAACAGTGTAAAAGAGGACGGTGTTGACTATAACGATGAGAAGTCTTGCAAGAGTCTTACGCGCCGCAATTACCTTATCCCTCTCCTCCCCGTTTTCGGGGAGGGAGGTATTTTTTTTGCTCTTTTTCATTAGAGATTAACGATGATAGCGCCCTCGGGTCTGATCTTCAGAGCCGCGCAAGCGCCCTCGCCGAATACGGAATCCATAATGCCCTTGTATTCCTCAACCTTCTCGGTGGGGATGAACGCCTGAATGGTGCCCGCAAAGCCGCCGCCGTGTACGCGGAACGCACCGCCCCAGCCGCTTGTGATATACTCGGTTACGCAAAGCGCGAGGGAAAGACCCTGCTCTGCAACGTTTTTGGTGGTATATACGTTCTGGAGGTACTTGAAGCTGGAGTTGCCGCTTGCAAATACGCCACCAAAGAACTCGTCAAGATTACCTGCGCGGAGCGCCTCGGTCTGCTTTTCAACTCTCTTGTTCTCTGCTACGAAGTGCATTGCACGCATAATAGCTCTGTCACCTGCCGCCTTGCGGAGAACGGGCATATCCTTAATAAGATCCTCCTCGGTAAGTCCGCGGAGAGCATCCTTGCCGTAGTAAGCGGCGATAGCCTTCATCTCTGCGGGTACGGAAGCGTAATCATCGTTAAGATCAGCGTGGTTACCGCCGGTGTTGATGATGCAGAGGGAGTAGCCCTTACCGGAAAGGTCGAACTCGATAGGCTCGATTACGGGCTTGGTGGGATCTGCAAAGTCGATAGCTACGAAGCCGCCGACAGCGCAAGCGGTCTGGTCCATAAGTCCGCAGGGCTTGCCGAAGTATACGTTCTCCGCAAACTGGGAGATCTTTGCGATCTCGGGGTTGTCGATCTTACCGCCGTTTGCGAGATGGTTGAGGATGTTACCGATCATTACCTCAAATGCCGCAGAGGAGGAAAGTCCGCTTCCCTTATGTACGTCGTTGGTGGTATAAGCGCAGAAAGAGCAAATATCGAAGCCCTTTTTCTTGAGGCCTGCGCAAACGCCGGCGATAAGACCGCGGCTCTTGAAGAAGTTCTCCTGCTTCGGCTCTGCAATGTCGGAAAGATCAACTCTGTCCTCGCTGTAGCCCTCGCTTCTTACGCGAACGAGACCGTCATCGGTCTTTGCCGCGATAGCAATTATATCAAGGTCGATAGCGCCGGCAAGAACCTTACCCTTGTTATGGTCGGTGTGGTTGCCGCTTATCTCGCTTCTGCCGGGAACGGAGAATACGAATGCATCCTTATCTGCACCGTAAAGCTCTGCAAACTTTTCGCAGGCATCGGCATATCTTTTGCGCTGACGGTCAAGATTCTTTCCGTAAAGGGAGTTAAGGGTAGCATCCGCCTTACCCGCGCGGATGTACTCGGCAAGCTGTAATGCGTTCATAATGTATGTCCTTTCAAAAAATAATTCTTTTTTAGCGGAAAAGTGCCTACTTTTCCTAATATTAGTATAACACCTGAATTTGAACATTTCAAGACCAATTTATGAAGGAAATATTACTTTAAAATTGTATTTTTGTCCTTGAAATAATTATATATATATGTTATAATTATTATAATTATTTTGGAGGGAAGATTTTTTTATGTTTAACGAAGAATTTAAGAGCATTTGGCAGCTTGTAACCGCCAAGCTGAAGGAAAAATATTCCTCCGCAACCGTTAATTTGTGGTTTACCGATCTTGTCCCCTCGGAGATTACCGATTCCAAGATTGTTTTCCCCGTTGATAACGATTTCAAGCGTATGATACTTGAAACGAAGTATTCAAAGGAGCTTTCCGTTTACATCGAGGAGATACTCGGCTTTCCCATGGAGCTGCAGTTTGTTGAGCCGAAGGTAAAGCCCGAAAGCCTTGAGGATATATATGCCGCGTCAAGCGAGCCGAAGCCCGTGCAGAACAAGCCCGCCGCGCGCCAGCACGAATACACCTTTGAGAACTTTGTTGAGGGCTCCTCAAACAAGCTTGCCTACGCCGCGTGCTACGCCGTTGCAAGCATTGCGGGTGACATGAACTACGACCACGTGAACGACGTATACAATCCGCTTTTCATATACGGTGCAAGCGGTCTCGGCAAGACGCACCTTATGTACTCCATCAAAAACAAGGTAGAACACGATTTTCCCCACGTTTCCATAATCTACACCAAGGGTGAGGAATTTATGAACCAGATGGTCGAGGCCATCTACCACAAATCCACCCACGAATTCCGCGAGAAGTTCCGCAAGGCGGATATGCTTATCATCGACGATATCCAGTTCATCGCCAATAAGCCCGGTATTCAGGAGGAGATATTCCACACCTTCAACTACCTCTACGAGGATAACAAGCAGATAATCTTCACAAGCGATAAGCCGCCAAAGGACATCAACCCCCTTGTTGAAAGACTTCGCACACGCTTTGAGCAAAGCATGATAGCGGACGTTCAACCGCCGGACATTGAGCTTAGAATGGCGATAATCAAGAAAAAGGCGGCAAATTTGGGCATACCCGTTACAAACGAGGTGATCACCTATATGGCGGACAGGCTCAAGTCCAACGTCCGTCAGGTTGAGGGTGCGCTGAAAAAGATTGCGGCACTCTCCTTCCTCTCCGGCGGTCCCATAACGCTTGAGACGGCGCGTGCGGCGATATCCGACCTGCTTACAGAAAGCGAGCCGCAAAACGTAATAAGCGACAAGATCTTCTCCGCCGTTGCTACAAAATACGGTGTCAGCGTTGCGGAGTTGAAGGGCACGAGCCAGGCGGCAAAGACCGTAAACGCGAGAAACGTGTGCATTTACCTTTTCCGCAGTCTTACGGATATGTCGCTCATCGCGATCGGCAATATGCTGAACAGAACGCACTCCACGGTCAATCATTCCCTCTCCAAGGTCGAAAATATGATCACAAAGTACCCCGCCTTTGAAGAAGAAATTAACGAATTAGTGGCTGATATCAAGGGCTGAGAGGCACTTTTAAACATTTGAACATTTTTCTCTAAAACGTTTTCGTGCACAAGCTGAAAAAATTTCTCAAAAAAATTGTGATTTGTACGTTTGGTACGAATTTTGCGGTGTATGATGATAACGTCGAAAATCAAAAAAGTTCAAGTGTTAAGAAACCTAAAAAAACTCCGACAATGTTTTAAACACCCCAAAAACCTTGATACATAAGGGTTTTTCGGAGTTTTGAACACTTCGACCGCCACCTACTAATAATACTAAATTAATAATATTACATTACACTATATATATACGCTGCGGTGAATGAGAGATGTACGCCGTATGCTTAAAGGAGCAGATATGAAGGTTATATTCGACAAAGTTAAGCTACTTGCCGTTCTTTCCCCCGCTATGGGATGTATTTCCACCAAGAGCACCTTTACCTCCATGGAGGGTGTGCTTATCAATGCAGGCGAGGATGGAAAGACCACAATAACCACCTATGATATGGACAAGGGCGTTTTCGCCCGCGTGGATGCCGAGGTTGTTGAGCCCGGCTCCTACATTCTCAACGCGCAGGACCTTTTCCAGTACGTTAAGGTTATGCCCGAAAGAGAGATCGAGCTTGAGGTTACCGATAAGCTTACCGCATTTCTGCGCTGCAACCGCGTTTGCTACACCATGCGTGCCTTGAACGGTAAGGAATTCCCCACTCCTCCGGAGCTTGACGGTGAATGGGGCTTTGTAATGGAGCAGGCTATCCTCAAGACCATGATCGGCCACACTCAACACAGCATTTCCGCGGGCGACAGCAATCACCCCGAGCTTTGCGGTGCTTACCTCAAGATAGAGGGTGACCACCTTACCATGGTAGCGTGCGACACTTTCACCCTTTCAAAGTGCATTTACACCGCACACATCAACACCGATATGCCGAACGAGCTTTCCATGATCATACCCGGCAAGTCCGTTGCGGAGCTGCAGAAGATGCTTTCCGATGACGAAGAGGAGCTTATGACCATTAAGCCCTCCAAAAAGCACATTGTTTTCGTTCTCGGCGATCTTATATTCTTCTCCCGCCTTATCGACCTTAAGTATATAGATTATGAGCGCATTATCCAAAAGGATATGCCCATTCTTTGCGAGGTTGACAGACACGAGCTGCTCGAATGCCTTGAGCGCGCTTCCCTCGTTTCCGAAAAGAAGAGCATGAGCAGCGCAAGAAGCTGTGTAAAGCTCAACTTTACCGATAACGTTATCAAAATCTCCTCCACCTCCCTTGCAGGACAGATAAACGATGAGGTCCATTGCAAAAAAACGGGCGAGGATCTTGAGATCGGCTTTGCTTGCCGTTATCTTATCGACATTCTTCGCGCACTCGATTGCGAGAGGGTCTGCCTCAACCTCAAGGGCGCAAGAGTTACGATGAACGTTTATCCTATTGATAAGGCAGAAAACAAGGAGCAGTTCTATCTCGTAATGCCCGTTAAAATTACGGACTAAAAATTCTTCCGTATGCTTCGGAAAGTTCGTCGGTCTTGACCTCGCCGTATGAATATACGGCATCGCCCAAAGCCCAACTCCTTTCCTCGCCTACGAAACAATTTTCGCGTCCGACGTATATTTAAAAATTTGATTTAACATTGTAGGGCGGGGGTTTACTCCCGCCGCAAATTGAATGGTAAACGGCGGACCGCCGAGGACGTCGGTCCCTACGATGGAGGAACGTTGCAAATTGTAGGGGGCGACCTCCGGACGCCCCGCAAAACGCACCTCGCCCCGTGTCATCCTCGAGGGAGCACGTACTGTGCCTTTGCAGATCCTTCGCTTCGCTCAAGGATGACGGCAAAGGCGTGGTTTCGCCTCGTGCGACCGAAGGATCTCGGGGCGTGTGAAAACGTCCCGCAAAAATCAAAGGAGGATAATGTTATGTTTTGCCGAAAAATAACCTTACAAAACTACCGTAACATATCCTCCGCGGAGGTTGAATTTGCGCCGGGGGTGAACATCATCCACGGCAAAAATGCGCAGGGCAAGACCAATCTGCTTGAATCCATTTACATTTTCGCGCGCGGAAAGAGCTTCCGCGGTACTGCGGACAAGGATCTTGTTAAGGAAAACGAAAGCTTTTTTTCCATCCGCAACGAATACACCGATTCCGTACGCGAAAACGAGCTTTACATCCTGCATTCCGAAAAAAAGACCAAGCGCTTTGCAAACGAGGTTAAGCTTGACCGCAATATCGATATGATATCCCGCTTTCGCGCGGTATTGTTCTGCCCCGACCATCTCGGCATCGTTAAGGGCTCGCCCTCCGAGCGCCGTGAATTTCTGAATATTGCAATATCGCAGATAAGCCGAGATTACATATATCTGCTCGGCGATTATCAGCTTACGCTTGAAAACCGCAATGCGCTGATAAAAAAGATATGTATGCCCGGTATTACGGCGGCAACACGGGCAAGCCTTACGGATAATCTTTCCGTTTGGAACGAGCAGCTTGCAAAATATGCAAGCCGAATCGCCGCTAAAAGACACGAATACGTGGAAAAAATATCTCCCTATGCCGAATACATTATGTCGGAGATGAGCTCAAATAAGGAAAAGCTCCGCATCCGCTACGTTTGTGACGTTGAAAGCCCCGAAAATGTTGAAGCCTCCGAAAAGGAGTACCTGAAGCTTTTTGAGGACAGTATTGAGCGCGACATTGCCTGCGGATCCACGCAAAAGGGCGTGCATCGCGACGATCTTTCCATCAAAATAAACGGTGAGCCGCTCCGCCAATGGGGTAGCCAAGGGCAGCAGCGCACCGCCGTGCTTGCAATCAAGCTTGCGGAGGGCGAAATTTGCCGCGAATATACGGGTGAGGAGCCTGTGTTCCTCTTTGACGACGTGTTCAGCGAGCTTGATAATGAAAGAAAAAAATACCTCCTCTCCGGTGCCGCAAACAAGCAATACATCATTACCACCTGTGAGGATATAGACTTTGGTGATGCAAAGCGCATCAGAACCGAAAACGGCTGCTTTTTTGAATGAATAGTTATAATTTTCAACCGCAAGATCCTTCGCTTAACCGTTTTTTCTTGTCATTCTCGAGCGAAGCGAAGAATCTAAGAAAAAACGATACCGCTCGAGGATGACAGGTCGAATAGTTCAAACGAGGTAAACAATGTACCTACACGCAGGAAATAATAAAATACTTCGCTCGAGCCGTATTATAGGCATTTTTGACCTTGATACCTCGAGCCGTGGAGACGACACGAAGGAATACCTCCGTGCGGCAGAAAAAAACGGACTTGCCGAAAGCGCCGCCGAGGAGCTGCCGAAGTCCTTCATCCTCTACGAGGACGAGGACGGAAAAACGGCAAGAGTTATGTTTTCGCAGATATCGACGTCTGCATTGGTTTCTCGCATTAATGGAGAATTTAAATAACCTGACTTGAAAATTATTTCGCAGCCTCCTTTTAAAAAGGCTTGTAGGTTGAGACCTCCGGACGCCCCGAAAAACGCCTCATGCCCCGTGTCATCCTTGAGGGAGCGATATTCGCGCCTTTTGGATGCTTCGCTACGCTCGAGCATGACAAAAAAGGCGCGAACGCGACCGAAGGATCTCGGGGCATTCGAAGGGAAACAGCGGGAGAAGGCAAGGGCGGATAGGGAATCCGCCCCTACGAGATGTACATAACCGTAGGGGACGGCGCCTTCGACGTCCCAAAAAAATTGATTAATAACAGAATCACATAGAAAAGGAACCCGAAAAAATGGATGAAATGAATCAAAAGGTGTATGACGACAGTCAAATCCAGGTGCTTGAAGGTCTGGAGGCGGTAAGAAAGCGCCCCGGAATGTACATCGGTACTACCTCTATCAGAGGTCTGCACCACCTTGTACACGAAATTGTCGATAACTCTATCGACGAGGCACTTGCGGGACACTGCTCCGAGATCGAGGTCACTCTTTGGCCCGACAACAGCGTTTCCGTAAGGGATAACGGACGCGGTATACCCGACGGTATGCACCCCAAGATGGGAATTCCCACCCTTGAGGTCGTTTACACGGTGCTTCATGCCGGAGGAAAATTCGGCGGCGACGGATACAAGATAGCCGGCGGTCTTCACGGTGTTGGTGCATCCGTTGTTAACGCGCTTTCCGAGTGGCTGGAGGTCGAAAACTGCCGCGACGGTAAGAAATACACCGAGCGCTTTGAAAGAGGACACGTTGCTCGCCCCTTCCGCTGTGAGGGTGCAACCACAGAGCAGGGTGTTTACTGCCGCTTTAAGCCCGATCCCACCATTTTTGAGGAGATCGTTTTTGAATATGACGCACTTTTAAACCGCCTGAGAGAGCAATCCTTCCTTAATGGCGGTATCAGAATCGTGCTTATCGACCGCAGAGGTGACGAGGTAGGTGAGGAGGCGCTTATACCCAAGCGCGAGGAGCTTTACTTTGAGGGCGGTATCAAGAGCTTTGTTGAGCATCTTAACGCCAATAACAAGCGCGGCAACCCCGTTCACCCTCAGGTCATCTATATGAAGGCGGAAAGAGAAAACAGCACCGCCGAGGTCGCGCTGCAGTATAACGACAGCTATAACGAGATACTGCTTTCCTTTGCCAACAATATGAACACTATTGAAGGCGGTACGCACGAAACGGGATTTAAGAGTGCGCTTACCAAGGCTCTTAATAACTACGCCACAAAGGTTGGCATCATCAAGGGTGACGATAAGCTGACGGGCGAGGACGTGCGCGAGGGACTTATCGCTATTATCAGCGTTAAGCTGACGGACGCGCAGTTCGAAAGCCAGACGAAGGCGAAGCTCGGTAACTCCGAGATGCGTACCTTTGTTGACAATATGGTAACGCAGAAGCTTGGCGAGTTTCTTGAGGAGAATCCCGCCGTCGGCAAGGCTATCCTTGAAAAGTGCCTTGCGGCATCCCGCGCAAGAGAGGCGGCAAGAAAGGCACGCGAGCTGACAAGAAGAAAGGGTGCGCTTGAGGGCAGCTCCCTCCCCGGCAAGCTTTCCGACTGTCAGGAAAAGAGCGCAGAGCTTACCGAGGTCTACCTCGTAGAGGGAGACTCCGCAGGAGGCTCCGCAAAGGATGCGCGCGACAGCCGCTTCCAGGCAATTCTCCCCATGCGCGGTAAGGTGCTTAACGTAGAAAAGAGCCGACTTGACAAGGTTTACTCCAACGAGTCGCTTACACCCATCATTCAGGCTATCGGCTGCGGTATCGGTGAGGATTTCGACATCAATAAGCTCCGCTACGGCAAGATAATCATTATGGCCGATGCCGACGTTGACGGATCGCACATTCGTATACTGCTTCTCACCTTCTTCTTCCGCCATATGAGAGAGCTTATCGAGCGCGGACATATCTACCTTGCACAGCCCCCGCTTTACAAGATCTGGCGCGGAAAAACGCAGAGATACGCCTTCTCCGACGAGGAGCGCGATCAAATTATCGCGGAAATGGGCGGCAAGTGCGATACCGAGCGCTACAAAGGTCTTGGTGAAATGGACCCCGAGCAGCTTTGGGAGACCACAATGGACCCCGAGTTCAGAACTCTGCTTCAGGTAACCGTGGACGATGCCGTTAAGGCGGATGAGATATTCTCCGTGCTGATGGGCGATCAGGTAGAGCCGAGAAGACAGTTCATTACGGATAATGCGAAGTTTGTATCAAATCTCGACATCTAACCTGCCTTTAAAATTCTGTCTTTGAAAAAACTCCGTATTCTTTGAAATTATGCCG
>JAFOAB010000234.1 GCA_017382555.1 Clostridia bacterium | reverse complement strand
CGGTCCCGCTTGGGCTAACTCCCTCTTCGAGGACAACGCTGAGCACGGTCTCGGTATGTACCTCGGTCAGAAGACCATCAGAGAGCGCCTCATCGGTTACGTTAAGGAGCTTGCTGAGAAGGCAGAGAAGGAAGAGATCAAGGCTCTCGCTAACGATTACCTCAACACCGTAGATGACGGTGAGGCTAACACCAAGGCTACCGATGCTCTCGTTGCAGCTCTCGAGGCTTGCGATTGCAAGTGCGAGCTTAAGGATAAGATCCTTGCTGACAAGGATTACCTCTCCAAGAAGTCCGTATGGATCTTCGGTGGCGACGGTTGGGCATACGATATCGGCTTCGGCGGTCTCGACCACGTTATCGCTTCCGGCGAGGACGTAAACATTATGGTATTCGATACCGAGGTTTACTCCAACACCGGTGGACAGGCTTCCAAGGCTTCCAACATCGGTCAGGTTGCTAAGTTCGCAGCAGCTGGTAAGCCCATCTCCAAGAAGGACCTTGCCGCTATCGCAATGTCTTACGGCTACGTTTACGTTGCACAGATCGCAATGGGCGCTGATATGAACCAGACCATCAAGGCTCTTACCGAGGCTGAGGCATATCACGGACCTTCCATCGTTATCGGCTACGCACCCTGCGAGATGCACGGTGTTAAGGGCGGTATGACCAACTGCCAGGGCGAGATGAAGCGCGCAGTTGATTGCGGCTACTGGCAGATGTTCAGATACAACCCTGCAGCTAAGGCAGAGGGTAAGAACCCCTTCACCCTTGACTCCAAGGAGCCTCAGGCTGACTACGTTGAGTTCATCAAGTCCGAGACCCGTTACTCCAGCCTTGTTCAGCAGTTCCCCGACAGAGCAGAAGCTCTCTTCGACAAGGCAAGCGAGGCCTCCAAGGCTAAGTACGAGCACCTCACCAAGCTCGCAAAGCTTTACGAGTAATTCGTACCAAATAGCATAACAAAATGCCGTTGCGCGAAAGCGCAACGGCATTTTTTCAGCTTGTCGGTGTAATGAATGAAACTGAAAACACAAACGGAACGATCGTTGCATATAAATGCCCATTCGTTGATTTGAAAAGGTTTACTTTTTCTTCTTTTAGTGATACAATGAAAACAGATCGGAGGTACGGATATGAGAAAACTTTTTGTTTCATTCTTTGCGTTGATTATTTGCGTTATACTCGATGTTTCGGCGCTTTCGTTTAATTCTTTTGCGGCGGAGGTAAGTAATTCCGGCACTTTTGGCGCCGAAGGCAATAATCTTACATGGACGTTATATGCCGACGAAAGTCTTATAATAAGCGGAAATGGTAAAATGGAGGACTGGACAAAATCGTCCGCACCGCCCTGGAAGAAATACTCCGACAGCATTCAAAGCGTCACTATCCAAGCCGGGGTGGAAAATGTGGGTTGCTGCATGTTTGTGGGATTTAAGAATCTTAAAACTGTTGCAATACCTTCAACGGTTATTAGTATCGGAAAATATGCGTTCAATAATTGCGAGAATCTGGTAAGCTTGAATATTTCCGAGGGAGTGCAATATATTGACGATTGGGCATTTTCGGAAAACGCCAAGCTTGAGTATGTTTCACTGCCAAACAGTGCAACAAATCTCGGAACAGGTGTGTTCTATAAATGTAAAGCTTTGAGAACGGTAAGATTGCCGGCTGGATTGACGTGTATACCGAGTAATTTTTTTCAGGCAAGCGGGATTTCGGAAATCGAGTTTCCGCAGGGCATAACATCGATAAAAAGCTCGGCGTTTATGGCTTGTTCCAAGCTTACAAGCCTTACTCTTCCTGACGGACTGCAAACTATTGAAAAAGAATTGTTCAAAGGCTCGGGAATATCCAACATAACCATACCTGAGAGTGTAACCGTGATTCAAGATGGGGCCTTTATTAATTGTTACAACTTAAAAACAATATTACTTCCTTCATCAATAAAAACGATAGGCAAGAATGCGTTTGAAAATTCGGGACTTATAAGCTTTACTGCGCCTGAGGGTGTAACTGAGATCGGAGAAAGAGCGTTCAATAACTGCGAGAAGCTAAAAGACGTTATTCTCCCCGACAGCTTGACTACTCTCGGAAAAAGGGCGTTTTCAACTTGTACTGCATTAAAAAATCTGAAGATCCCCGGAGGGATAGGCGCTATACCCATGGGAGCGTTTTTCCTAAGCGGTCTTGAAACGGTTGAGATACCCGAGGGCATCACGTCGATCGGAGAAACGGCGTTCAGTTTTTGCAGAGAACTAAAAAGCGTTACCTTCCCAAGTACTCTTAAAATAATTGGGGCGGAGGCGTTTTCCCAATGCAAAATGCTCGGTGACGTCGTGTTGCCGTACGGGGTAACTGAATTGTGTAGGTGTGCTTTCGATAATTGCAGTGCAATGAGCGAAATAACGATACCCGCAAGTGTAACGAAATTAGGACAGTGGTCCCTGCGCGACAGTGCCAAGGTTATTACAGTCCTTTCCCCCGATGCGGAGTTCGTTGACGAGCTTTTAAGTGATCCCAATTTTCAGTCTTATAACGGCGCAAGATTGGTAGGATATCCCAATTCAACGGCGGAGAAATATGCAAAGAAGTATGGCGTATCCTTCGAAGCTCTTGAAGGTTCCGTGACCGAGCCTGTGACCGAGCCCGTGACCGAGCCCGTGACCGAGCCGCCGCAGACCTCCGCCCCTGATACGGAAAAGGTGCCCGGTACGGAAGTAAGCAACGTAACGGCTACCGGCAAGTTTGGAAAGCTTGGCGATACGCTTACATGGACGCTCTATGACCGCAAAAAGCTTGTGATCTCCGGCAAGGGAGATATGCCCGGATGGGCGAACGCCGGTGAGCAGCCGTGGGCTTTTTATAAACACAACATTACCCACGTTGTTATAGAAGACGGAGTTACCGATATAGCAAATTTTGCTTTTTATAAGTATCCAAAGCTTGTTAGTGTTATCGCTGCAGATACAGTTTCGCAGATTGGAGCGAAAGCGTTTTACTATTGCTCCGTGCTTGCTGACGTGGATATGGGTAACGGTGTAAAACGTATTGGCGATAGTGCTTTTACGGGATGCGAAAAATTGAAATCCATAGTTCTTCCGAATTCACTTGTCAGCATCGGAACGAGCATCTTTCAGCATGCCGGACTTGTTTCGGTAACCGTTCCCGAGGGGATCAAGGAGCTGTCCAATAATGCATTTCATGATTGCAGGGAGCTTGTAAAGGTTGAATTACCAAGCACATTGACGTCCATCGGATACAATACGTTCGGAGATTGCAAAAAGCTCAGCTCCATAGCCCTGCCAAGCTCGCTGAGAATTATAGACAGCGATGCGTTTAGCGATACCGCGCTCAAGCAAATAGACATTCCCGAAGGGGTGGAGTCCATAGGCAAGTATGCGTTCAGATATTGTTATGATCTCGAAAGTGTTTCCCTCCCCGACAGCTTGAAAACACTTGGAGAATCGGCATTCGCAGGGTGTTCCGCTCTTACGGAAATAGTTATTCCGAACGGATTGACCGTTATTGAAAAGGAAGCGTTTTCTTATTGCACAAGTCTGAAAAAGATAAAGTTCCCCGACCGATTGACCCATATAGGCGTAATGGCATTTTCAGGCTGCTCCGGTATCGAAGAACTGGTAATTCCAAATACCGTTACCGTTATAGATGAGAAAGCCTTTTCGAACTGTAAGTGCATAAAAACGCTGAAGATCTCGGAGGGAGTTGAGCATATAAAGAACGGCGCGTTTTCTGATTGCCGTGCTCTGGAGCGTATTTCGTTGCCTGAGAGTTTAAAAACCGTGGGTGAGAACGCATTTGCCGCAAATATTGCTTTGCGGGAAATTACAGTTCTTTCAAAGTATACGGAATTTGACGAGTATGCTTTGGTGCTTAAAAACAGTTTGGACTTTAACCACCACATACCAGATATCCGAGTAATTGGATACGTCAATTCTGCAGCAGAAGCTCTTGCTGAAAAATCCGGAGCAATGTTTGTAGATATTGAGGCCCCGATAACTGAACCTTCAACAGAACCTGCAACGATGCCTGAGACCGAACCGAAAACAGAGCCTGCAACGGAGCCTTCAACCGATGCTGTGACGGATGCTAGCGGCACTGTGCCTCCGTCCGATGCAAGGAATGGGGAGAAAAACGGTGTTTCCGTAACGGTGATATGCATAGGCGCGGCTGTTTTGACTGCCGTTGCTGTTGCCGTTATATTGGTCAAGAAAAAGAAATAATAAAAATAGCAGTAAAGAAACGCGTTTTCTTTACTGCTATTTTATATTTAAAAATCCATACAAGCCTTAACGGTTTTTATGGTGATGTCCTTTTTTGCTTCCTCGTTGATTACTACCTTGGAGAGCTCCTCGTCCATCATTTCGTTAAATATGCTGTCGATAAGGCGCGTTTCGAAATCCTCGAAAAAGTCGGAGTTTTCCTCCTTGCTGTATGCGTCCTTTTCGGTGCTGAGGCGGCGCACGAAGTACACGCCGTAGGAGGTGTCCACGCGCTTGATTTCACCCGGTGTCATGGAGAGGACAGCGTTCAGTACTGTCGTATCGTAGGGCATATCTGCATAGAAATAATAGCCGTTCGGGTACACGTCCTTTGCGGGATCCTCATTGTACTCATCGCGCATCGTGTTGAAGTTCTCGCCGTTCAATTTGCTTTCTATTTCCGCTACCTTTGCAAGCTGTGCGTTGCGCTCCGCTTCCGTGTACTTTATCTGGTAGCTTCCCGCATCGTCATAGATGAAGTTGCCGTTTTCGTCGGTGTTATAGCCGAACTCGGTGGTAACGTAAATGAAATCCGCCTTTGCGTAATCCGTCTTGCAGAAGCTTTCATATGCCTCGGTGTCAAGCTGCGGCTTGATGTAATTTTCCGCGTAAAATTCGTAAAACAGTCCTGCCTTGGTTTCAATGATATAGATATCGCGGAGCATTTTGCGATTTATGCCGTATTCTGCCAGAAGGGTGTTGAAGGCGCTTTTGCTTCCATCCGCAAAATCCTTTATAAGCGTGTTTATCTCATTGTCTATGGAATCAAGCACGGAGGAGGGGAGCTTCAAGCCGTATACGTCGCAGAGATACTCGCTGACAAGATAGTTTTTCACGGCATCGTCGGAGATCTGTGTCATTATCTCGTTTGCCGTTCTGCCGTCCTCGGTCAGTACGGAATCGTAATATTCATCCGTGTCCTCAACGTCTATATAGTAGGTAATGAAGTTTGCCTTGAAGCGCGAAAGCCAGAAGGTGTAGTAATTTACGTCCACGGTGTAATCCTTATAGGTCATTACCGCCGCACCCTTGCCGCAGGAGGGAAGGGCAAGGATGAGACATATCGCGCACGTCATAAGTGCAATAAGCTTTAAAATTCTTTTTTTCATATTAACCGCCTTGTTTTGTTTATGGAGCTTTTTGATTGCTTTATTCACCCAAGATCCTTCGCTTCGGATGCCCCTTCGCTGTCATTCTTGAGCGTAGCGAAGAATCCCGAAGGGGCATCACTAAGCTCGAGGATGACGAGGGCGAATAAAGCAAAAAAATCATTCTTTGTCGGTTACTTGAAGAGCATAGGTTTCAAGCAGCTTTTGTGCCGCCTTCAGAGAGGTCATCTTTTTGGGTATCTGCACGAACACGCGTGATGGCTCGCCCGGTGCTGCACGCAGACGGAAGTCGGGAAGTGCGTGGAACATATTTACCCATGCACCCGCATCAAGCTCGGGAATATGGAATATAAGCTGTCCCTCGCGCTGCTCCAGCCTCGTAAAGCCGAAGCGCTGGCACGAAGCCTTGATAAGCGCAATTGCGATAAGGTTTTCCACACAAACGGGGTATTCGCCGTAGCGGTCGAGCAGTGCATCCGCAATATCATCCGCATCCTCGTCGGTGCGTATCGTTGCGATGTGCTTATATTGCTCGATGCGCTGACCGGGGGAGGAGATATAGCTTTCGGGGATATAGGCATCGATCTTCAAATCGATGGAGCATTCCGCTTCCTTTTCCACCTTTTCGCCTCTTTCCTCCAAAACCGCCTCGGAAAGCAGCTTCATATAAAGGTCATAACCCACGGCATCGAGGTGACCGTGCTGCTCGGCACCAAGCATATTGCCCGCACCGCGTATCTCGAGGTCGCGCAGTGCAACGCGGAAGCCCGCACCAAACTGTGCGTACTCCCTTATTGCGTTAAGTCGCTTTTCCGCAATCTCGGTAAGCGCCTTGCCCTCGCGGAAGGTGAAGTACGCAAAAGCACGTCTGCCGGAGCGGCCTACACGTCCGCGGAGCTGGTGCAGCTGTGAAAGACCGAGTCTGTCGGCATCCTCAATTATCAGCGTGTTGGCATTTGGTACGTCAACGCCCGTCTCGATTATGCTTGTGCAAACAAGCACGTCGATCTCCGCATTGACAAGCGAGCGCCAAACGTCCTCTATTTCGTCCTTATCCATCTGTCCGTGTGCAACGGCAACTCTTGCGCCGGGAACCCTTTCGGCAATTCGGGCGGCAATGCGGTTGATGGATTCGGTGCGGTTATAGAGGTAAAATACCTGTCCGCCGCGCGAAAGCTCGCGCCTTATTGCATCCTCAATAATAAGTGCATCGTATTCAAGCACGTAGGTCTGTACGGGCTGTCGGTCAACGGGAGGCGTGTCGAGTATCGACATATCTCTGATGCCGCCGATCGCCATACTGAGCGTGCGCGGTATGGGAGTTGCCGAAAGCATCAGCACGTCAACACCGCTTGCCGCTTGCTTCAAGCGCTCCTTTTGTGCAACTCCGAAGCGTTGCTCCTCGTCTATAATTACAAGTCCGAGGTCCTTGAATTCCGCCTTGCCGTACAGCAGCGTGTGCGTACCCACGATAAGGTCGATATCTCCGCGCTTCAGCTTGCGGAGTATTTCCGCCTGCTGCTTTGGTGTGCGGAAGCGGGAGATCATTTCAATTCGAATGGGGAAATCGCGCATTCTCGCAAGCGCGGTGGTGTAATGCTGGAAGGCAAGTATGGTGGTGGGGCAGAGAAGTGCAACCTGCTTGCCCGCCTCCATTGCCTTAAATGCCGCACGAAGCGCAACCTCCGTTTTTCCGTATCCAACGTCACCGCAAAGCAAGCGGTCCATCGGGTGCGGCTGCTGCATATCCTCCTTTATATCGAGGATAGCATCAAGCTGGGAGTCGGTCTCCTCATATTCAAAGGCAAGCTCAAACTCGCGCTGATAATCATCGTCCTTGGGGAACGCAAAGCCCGGCAGACGCATACGCTCGGCATAAAGCTTTATTAGCTCCTTTGCCATATCGCTGACGGCGCTCTTGGCGCGGCTCTTTGCGTGCTTCCATTCGGCACCGCCCATTTTTGAGAGCTTCAGCAGTCCGTCATCGGAATGGGCG
>JAFOAB010000233.1 GCA_017382555.1 Clostridia bacterium | reverse complement strand
CAAAGCATCTCTATGCGCTCGGTGTTCATTTGTTACCTCCGAGATATGCGCAAAGTATCTTTACAGCGTTCTCCGCATCGGTAAGATATGCGGTCTCCGCAGAGGTGTGCAGATATTTGGCGGGAACGGAGATACCGCCTACTGCCGCACCCGCACCCGTTGTCTGAAGCGAAACGGCCTCGCTTGCGGTGTGGGTGTTTATCTCAAGCTGATAGGGAATTTTTGCCGCCTTTGCCGCATCCTCAAGGCTGAAGGCAAGCTCTCTGTCACAAACCGTTGCGGCATCCTTTAGTTTGATTGCCGCGCCCGCACCTGCCTTACAGCATCCGTCGGGGCATACGCCTACGTTGATTGCAATATGGGGGCAAACGTTGTACACGGCGGCACAAGCGCCCTTGAAGCCAACGGTCTGGCGGCCTGTGAAGGCAAAGTAGATATCGTCCTTGTTGTTCGTGATAAGGGAAGCGGTCTTGATAAGCGCGGCGCAGGCAAGTCTGCCGTCAAGCGCGGTACCGCATACCTTGGTGCCGTGCTTCGCGATGCGGTGTACGGGCGCAAAGAAATCGCCGGGGCGAACCTTCTTTTCTGCCTCCTGCGCATTTTTCGCACCGATGTCAACGTGCATACGGCGCACGTTGAGGTTTGCGCTGTCCTCGGGGATAAGTATGCCCCTTACGCCGTTTTCAAATTCAATTTCGCCGTAAGCGGCGGAGGTAAGATCGGGCTCGCCGCAGGTATCAAAGCGGATAAGACCGTTATTTTCAATATAAGTGGCAACAAAGCCGTGCTCGTCCGAGTGTGCGGCAAGCATAATTTTCTTCTTGTCCTCGCCGTTACCCTTCTTCAGGCAGATGAGGTTACCGATGGGGTCGGTATATACCTCGTCACAGTAAGGGGTGATAAGCTCCTTTATAATTGCGTTTATCTTTGCCTCACCCGTTGCAAGGGCGGTTACGTTAAGCAGTTTTTTAAGTGTAGTGTACATATTTCACCTCAATAGTTATCTATCACATCGGCATTCTCGGCAATCGCGCAGGTAAGCTTGAATACGGAATCGTAATCTCTGCTTCCGATAACGCACGCCGCGCTGTGGATGTAGCGGGAGGGGGTGGAAAGTGCAAGGGTGCGTATTCCGCCCGCCGCGCGGTGTACCGCGCCCGCATCGTTTCCGCCGGAAACGAATTTCTTAAGCTGTACGGGGATATCCTTTTCTGCGGCAAGCTCGAAAACAAAGTCCTTAAAGCCTCTGTCATATACCGTGCTCTTGTCCATAAAGGATACGGCACCGCCCTCGCCCGTGATGGCAACCTTGGAGCTTGCGGGTACGCCCGCAATGTCGGATGCCGCCGTGCTTTCCAAAATAACCGCGTAATCGGGCTTGATGCGCTCGCATGCAACGTTTGCACCGCTGTTTCCTATCTCCTCACGCACCGTAAAGGCAAATACGAGGTTTACGGGAAGTTCTGCGGCTCTGTTACGGTACTCGCGTGCCATACAAAGCATAACGGCACAGCCGATGCGGTCGTCTATCGCCTTTGCGGCAAGCTTTTTGCCGTTTTCGCCAAAGTATTCAAAGGTGGGAATGAAGGAGGCAAAGCATCCCGTCTCAATAATTCCCTCAAGCTGCTTTTTGTCGGT
>JAFOAB010000015.1 GCA_017382555.1 Clostridia bacterium | reverse complement strand
GTCAAGCTCCTCGGTTACGAGTGTGTAGCCGGAGCCGACTATCTTAAATCCTGTCACCTTAAGGGTGCGCTGTACAGTATTTTTGTGCTTTACGGTTATCTTTGCGGAGGTTCTTCCGTCCACAGCAACTACTCCGCCGGGAAGCGGAATCGTAACCGTTTCGGTTTTATCGGAGGTTATTTGCTTTTCATCAAGCGTTTTCAGCACGATGCTTTCGATGCCGTCAAGCACAGAGCCCTCGGCGCGAAGTGTAACGGTTGCGGGCTCGACCGTTACGGTGCAATTATCGTCGGTATAATAGCCGTACTTGTAGGCTACGGTCAGTGGAACCGTCTTTGTTTCATAAAGCGGTACGGTAACGGAAACGCTGTCCGCACTCGTCGTCATATAAGGGTTATCGACCGCACTGCCGTTCTTATCAACTATCGTGACGGGGGCAACGACAACTACCGAGCCGTCAATTTCGCCAAGCTCAAGCGTTACCTGCGCCGCATACACCTTTTCAAGTATCGATACGGGGCCCGTTACGATGATCTCCGAGGGATTGGATACGGGATCACCCAACTCACAGCCCGCGGCGTGCTTGACGCTTGCAATATGCGTTACTACGGGCACAACCTTGCTTGCCACCTCGTCCACGACGACGCGGGCTGTGTAGGGAGCAACCTCCACAAGCTGAAGTCCGCCGGGGAGCTCAACCGAAATATCCAGCGTATAGGTACCCGTATGGGTAATATTGCCGACGCTGACGTACGCAACTATATCGGAATCGCCATACTTGGCAATATCGGATCTTCTACCCTTTACCGTCACGCTGACACGCTGCTCCCAGCCCGAAATAACAGAAAGCTTGCTGTTTTCCGAAAGCTCCGCAACGTCTTCAATAACCAAGGGAACGCGCGTAAAGGTTTCCTCATATTCGGGGCTTTCCGTCTGCATAACGTAAAGCCACATAACGGTCGCCATCATAAAACAGATGATGAGGGCGATTATATTGGATATCCTGCCCGCTTTTTTGGGCTCTTGGCTGTAATTTCCGTTTTGAACCTTATCCATTTGCATCCTCGCTTTGCTTTTCTGCGGCATTTCCCTTCTTGCGCATCTTCTTGAGCAGGTCAACGGGTGTAAGCTCCTGCTTCAGCTTTTTGGAGAGGGATTGGAAGTTGTAGCGTCTTGTCAGCTCACCGCCGATGGCAAGTGAGATTATACCCGTTTCCTCGGATATACAAAGCACGACGGCATCGCTTGCCTCACTCATACCGATAGCGGCACGGTGACGGGTACCTACCTCCTTGGTTATCTCCTGATTCTGCGAAAGCGGCAGATAGCATCCCGCCGCGCAGATGCGCATATCGCGTACAACAACCGCACCGTCATGGAGGGGGGCACCCTCGTAGAAGATGTTGCGCACAAGGTAGGAGTTAAGCGTTGCATCAATGGTCACACCCGTACGGATGATATCACCGAGCTTGGTATCACGTTCAAAAACTATGATAGCACCGGTGCGCGAGCGGCTCAATTCCACCGCCGCCTCGCAAACGGTATTTATACCCTCGTTGAACTTCGCAAGGTCCTTGGATTCGGAAAGGCTCTTGATTCCGCGCAGGGGCTGGTTACCCATCGTCTCAAGCGCGGAGCGAAGCTCCGGCTGGAAGAGTACCATCAGCGCAATAAGTCCGACCTGCACCACGTTCTGCAAAAGGAAGCGCATTGCATTCAGCTCCAGCGCCTCACTGAGCACCAGCACCGCAAGGACGACAAGAACACCTGCCGCAAGCTTACCGGCACGGCGGTCGCGTATGAATCTGTAAATAAAAAACAAAACGAATGTCAGCATCAGAATGTCCAGAATATCCGTCCATTCCATCAGCGAAAGCTGTCTGCCCGTATTGGCGAACAATCGGGTCAAGTAGAGCTTGATGTTATCCATATGCACCGTCCGTTAAGCTTGAATTTTTCGGGAAAACGGCAAAAAAGCAAAGTCTTCCCCATTTATTCTGTTATTATAACATATATATACTCGAAATTCAAATGGTTTCTTCAAAAATATTAAAAAATATATAGCGGTAATAAGTTGAAAAATTCACACGGATGTGGTATACTGAAGGGTATGAAGATACGCATTGAAGAAAAAGACGGAGATATCACCGTAAAGGAGCTTCTTCGCTATAGGCTCGGACTGTCCGGCTCGCTCATTAAGGAGCTGAAAAAGGCGGATGACGGAATAGTTTTGAACGGCAAGCGCGTAACCGTACGCGAGCCGCTTAAGGTCGGGGACGAGCTGGAGCTTGCGCTTGAAAGGGAGCTGGATGCGGAAAGCTCCGTTATCCCGCAAAAGGGAGACTGCGAAATTGTATACGAGGACGGCGGAGTTATCGCATTTGCAAAGCCGTCGGGAATGCCGACACACCCAAGCAGAGGGCATCTCACCGACACGCTCGCAAATGCCGCCGCTTATATTTTCGCGGAGCGCGGTGTTCCCTTTACCTTCCGCGCCATATCAAGGCTCGATAACGACGTTTCCGGCATCGTGCTGTGCGCCGCAAACAAGCTGTGCGCAAAGCGGATGTCCGATGAAATGTCCGCAAGAAGAATAGACAAGACCTATCTTGCGCTGTGTGACGGTGCGCCCCTTCCCGCAGGAAGCGCAGGCACGCTTGAGGGCTACATCCGCAGATGCGGTACAAGCATCATCACGCGCGAGATGTGCGGCGAAGGCGAGGGTGCGTACGCACGCACGGATTACAGAGTAATTGCCGAAAACGGCAAAAAAACTCTGATGGAGGTAAAGCCTATAACCGGCCGCACGCATCAGATCCGCCTTGCAATGCAGGCGCTCGGCTGTCCCATAAGCGGTGACGGCTTTTACGGCAGTGAGGATACGGCACCCCGCTGTATGCTTCACGCGCTGAAAATCGATTTCACACATCCGCTTACAAACGAGCAAACAGTTCTTTCCGCGCCGATCTTTCCCGATATGGAGGCGCTTATAAAAGAAAATTTCGGAGATATACGATATGGATCAGACAAATGATCTTCCACTTGAGCCCGTTAAACGCAAAAAAAGCTTTTTCGGGATAATTCCCCTTTGGGCGTTCATCCCGTTCTGCATCGCGGCAATGTGCTGTGTTTTTCACATCCTCTCCCGCAACAGCACCGCGTTTGCAAACTTTTTCACCGATAACGTCGCATCCGTTTTCCGTCTTGTTACCGCAAAGCTTACGAACTTCATCCCCTTCTCGCTTGCGGAGACGGTGGTGCTTTCACTCCCCATTATAATATTCGTCTTTTTGTGGTGGTCATACGGACAGATAAGCCGCAATCACCGCGCACGTCCGTTTTTAGTGCTTGCCTCCATCGGATGCGTGTTCTACAGTCTGTTCGTGCTTAACTTTGCCTGCGGCTACGGAACCGACAGAATCGACGTAAGACTCGGCATCGAGCGCAAAAAAGTGTCCGCAGATGAGCTTTATTACACCGCATCCTGCCTTGCGGAGGAGGTGAACAACACCTCAGCTACGCTCACTTACGGTGACGACGGTTTTTCCGTTATGCCGTATTCGTTTGATGAAATGAGCAAAAAGCTGTGCGAGGCATTCGATGCCGTACACGAAAAATACCCCTTTATCAAAAGCTTTTCCGGCAGGGTAAAGCCCGTCGCCGCAAGCGTTGCAATGTCATATGCGCACACCACGGGAATCTACGTCCCCTTCTCCGGAGAGGCGAATATCAACATTGATTTTCCCGATTATTCGATCCCCTTCACCGCTGCACACGAGCTTGCGCATCAAAGAGGAATTTCACGCGAGGATGAAGCGAATTTCATAGCATTTCTCGTATGTATGGAATCCGATGACGTGTACATCCGCTACAGCGGTGTGCTCGGAATGCTGGAATACACCTTAAGCCCCCTTTACAGCGCAAGCACCGATTACTACCGCGAGGTATACCTATCCCTTAATGAAAACGTGCGCGGAGAGCTTCGTGCGTATTCCGAATTCTTCAACAAATATCGCGACAGCACCGCATCCAAGGTGAACAACGCAGTAAACGATACCTATCTTAAGGCGCAAGGCACCGAGGGCACGAAGAGCTACGGAATGGTCGTTGACCTTGCGGTTGCCTACTACCTGCAGAACGCAGAAAATTAAAAACGGAGGTAAGCGTTTTGAAAAAAAGAATAGCCGCACTTGCGCTTGCCATAGCGGCGAGCGTGCTTTGCGTACCGCAAATTTTGGCGGAGGAGGGCTATCTACCAACGGTATACATTGCCGATGACGTTTGGTACAAGGATAAATCCCAACCACTCATAAATGACGGTAAGAACGGTTTTTTTGCTCCGATAGACGCATTTGGCGCACTACCGGGAGTTTCCGTAACAATAGATAACACGGTAAACGC
>JAFOAB010000232.1 GCA_017382555.1 Clostridia bacterium | reverse complement strand
TATTCCTTGATGGCGGAGCGCACGTCCGCACCCCTCTCGGCACAGCAGAGAAGCAGATTTGCGCAGGCATCCGCATCGCTTCCCGCGTTGTGATGCTCCAGCCGGATGTCAAGGCAGTCGCAAAGCGTGTTCAGCTTGTGGTTAGAAAGCTCCCTAAAGGTGCGCTTTGAAAGCGTGCAGGTGCATAGATAAGGCACACGCGCCTTCCATTTGATGCCGTAGTCGCGCAGGCATTTTGCAAGCACGCTCATATCAAAGGGGGCATTGTGCGCAACAAGCGTCCCGCGCGACATCGCGTTTTCTATCATCGCCCACACCTCGGGGAAGGTTGGTGCGCTCGCTACGTCCTCGGGGTAAATGCCCGTAAGCTCGGAATTAAAGGGCGAAAAATACGTTTCCGGATTTATGAGCGTGTAAAAACGGTCGGTTATCTTGCCGTTATATATCAGTGTAAGTCCGATAGCGCTCATTCTGTCGTTTGCGCTGTTCGGCGTTTCCACGTCAAAGGCTATGTAAATTTCCTGCATATTAAAAATACCGTGTCTTTTTTCGTATTACGTGAATATAATGTAACAAAGCACCGCATAGGGAGGGTATATGAACAGAGCGGAAAGGATAGTAAAGACGGTGGGACTTGCGATATTGTGCTTCGGCGTGGGGATACTTTGCTCCTTTTTTCTGCCCGAGGCGGTGCTTGTTGTAATAGAGGCTTTGGTTATTATAAGTGTTGGCTGCTTATGGTTTTGCGCCAAGTAGCGCGAGGTAACATATGAAGATAGTTGTGGTAAAGGCACCGAAGGCGTTTGTGCCGATGCTGAAGAAAATGTTCAAATTTTAATGGGTGCCTTCGAGAAAACCGCGCGTTTGCGCGGTTTTCTTAATTTTAGGCGATATGTTCGCAAGCGAACGCGATATATTTTCGCTACGCTCAAATGCGATATATTTTGCGTCCCGCAAAATGCGATATAACCTCTCTGCGCTCGGTTACGATATGATATAAATTCCATCGTGCCCCGCAGGGCATATCGCTCCGCAGGAATATCGCGTTCCGCTGGAACATATCGCAAATTCCCGCAGGGAATTTATATCGCTGACGTGTTGCTCTTAACGCAACACGTCAAGCATTCCCATTTTTTCCATCTTGTCAACGGTCATCATTCTGTATGCGCCGCTCCAGCCGCAGAGGCAGTCATTGTAGTGACCTCTTTCCTCGCAGGTGGGGCGGTACTTTGTCCAGCGCGCCTGGAAGAAGCCCTCGTTCTGCGAGCCGATGGGGCGCTGCTGGCCGTGGAAGAGCTGACCCTCTCTTTCGGTAAGTCCGACGATGGCGTTTGCCCAAGTGAGGCGCGCCATCTTTTCCCAGTTCTTGTTGCCCGTCAATTTTGCAAGCTCGCAAAGCTCGGGTACGATAACGGCGCCCCAAGCGTCGATTGCATGGTGCTCTGCGCTTATTGCCGTTCCGCCCGTGGTGCGGTAGCCGTATTCGGTAAACTCGCTTCCGTTCGGGTACAGCACGTCATAGAAGAACATCCAGGACATAAAGTAGTATGCCGCCTTCTGTGCGCGGGTTATGTAGTTCGGGTTTTTCGTAATTTTGTAAAGGTCAAGGGATGCAACAACGAAGGGGTATGCAGTCTCCTTGTCGATAGACTTGCAGTCAAGCGCACCTGCGGTGCATACGAAGTTGTCAAGATCGCGTCCGTAGTAGAAGTTGTGCGCTTTTTTTGCCATATCGAGGTATTTTTCTTCCTTTACCTCGTTGTAAAGGTCGATCATCGCGCAGATCATAAAGCCGCCGATGGAGCCTGCCTTCTCTGCGGGCGTGCCGTCCATATTAAAGGACTTGCCAAAGCCCCAAAGCGGATCGTAATTCTTAATGAAGAAGTCGCATACCTTACGCGCAAAGGTGAGGTATTCGGGCTTGTCGATGCCGTTATCACGAAGCAGACGGTACATCTTTACCATCTCGCTTGCGCCCCAGCCGAGGTTACAGCAATCGGGCGTTGCCTTTGCCGCGCGCTCGGGGTCTGTGCTTTGCTCGTAAAGCGTGTAGCAAAGTCCGTTCTCCTGCTGAATTTCCGCAAACGCATCAAAGATGCCGATGGCATCGGCAAGCTGCTCCTTTTTGCCGTTTTTAAGTGCGTCGATGGCAAGCATACGGCCGTTCATAAGGCCCTGATCCGCCCAGCCCATCTCAAAGCGCTCGTCAAACGCGCCTATCTCCGTGTAATAGGGGTCCTTCATCATTTCCGCCATCTCGTCAAGGGTTATCTTAACCATATGCTGGTAGCGGAAAAGGCGTGGTGCATAGTGGGTGATGATCAGCTTTTTGCCGTTGTAGGGGTAGAGAAGTGCATTTGCGTAGTCGATTCCAAGCTCAAATACCTTCTCGGGGGAGAGATGCGGGTCAAAGGTGGGCTTAAAGAGGCCCATAACGCGTTCGATGAGGTTAAGCGCCGCATACTTCTTATATTTCGGCTTCATAACGCAAACGTAGGAGGTGTGCGTCATCTCCGCGCCTGCCTCAAGCGTGTGGTAGGTGTCATATCGCTCGGTCATTATGTTCTTGGAGGAATAGGTGTACGGCGCCTCGGTAACGGGGCGGTAGATGCGGTGGGTGTAGAAATCGCCTCTCTTAACAAGCGAGCAGGAGGAGGTCAGGGAGAGGGCGTCCTTATCGGATGCAAAAAGCGCAAGACCGCAGAAATCGTTCTCCGTCAGCGTGCAGGAGGGAATGCCCATTCTGTCATAGGCAAATACCCACGGCTCGCCGTCTATTTCAAGGCTTTTCGGCGTATTTGAGGAGCCGTGCTCGTTGCCGTTATACAGAATGCAGGGGATAAGGTATTTTTCGCCGTAAAAGGTGTCACGCACCGCAACAATGTCCTTGAATTCCGCATTAGCGGTGCCGACGTTCTTGATGGTACGGGTAATTGCGTAATTACCGTAGCCCGCGCCCTTTATCTCGTCACGGATAAGGAGAGAGCCGCAAAGGTAGCCGCCCTCAGCCTCGGTTGCCTCGGGGCGTGTGCCGTCCTTCATTTCAATTTCGGGTGCAAGAAGAATGCCGAAGCTGTCGGCTGCCTTTTCGGTAAGTCCGTTAAGTCCAAAGTAAGCCATAATGACCTCCGTTTTTGTGTAGTATTATAAGTAAAAACCGCCGAAGATCCTTCGCTTTGCGCCTCGCTGTCATCCTTGAGCGTTAGCGAAGGATCTTGCGAGGCGCTCGCTCGAGGATGACTCGGCGGTTATCTCTTGATTGTTATTTCTTTGAATATGCAGAGCGCGTTACAACGTCGATAAGCTTGCCGAGGGTGGGAACGACAACGAGGTTGAGTATAAACTCAAAAATGAAGTTCCAGCCCGCGCAAAGCACGATAAGGAAGTAAACAACGCTAACGCCCATACCGTTTGCAAACTGCTCTGCCAGCACGTCGCTGATTGCAAAGCCGCCCAGAACGAACAGGCCCGTATTTACGATGGGTGCGGTAGCGGCGGCACAAATAAGCGCGCCGAGCTTGCTCTTGCCGCAAACAAGACGGTAAACGATACCCGCCATAAGACCTGCGGCAGTACCCTTAACGATGCAGATAAGCGCGGTCATTACGGGTGCGTTGTTAAAGAGTATGGCGGTAAAGAACGGGTCGCCGCCCATAACACCGCTTACGATGAAGGTCTCAAGTCCGAAAACAAGACCGAGCCAAGCACCGGCAGACGGGCCGAGCGTAACGGCACCGAAAACGATGGGGATGAGAACGAGCGATATGTTTGTAGCACCGAGACGTATCGTAACGCCCGCAAGCTGTAACAAAAGAACGATTGCGGTAAGAGCCGCAAGCATAACCGAGTTGCGTATTTTATTAAAATTTCTGCTTGCCATAATTGGCCTCCTTTTCCTTTGATGTGATGATACCACAGTTTTTGCGTGCAGTCAATAAGATGATCGATTTTTTGTGCCGTGCTGAGGGACGTTGAGTATAGATTACATAAGAAAATTCCAAAACCCGTTGCTTTTGTATGAGAAAAGATATATAATTAATATGTTGTGCATTTTTAGATAATTTGTCGAAAAGGGGTGGTTAGGTGCTTTTCGGAAAGCATATAAACAAATACTATCTGCGCCATTTGCCGATGCTGCTGCTCGGTATACTTTCCCTCGTAGTGGTGGACTATCTCCAGCTGCTTGTGCCGGAGTTTTACAAAATGGTCGTAAACGGCCTTAATACCGGTATGGCAGAGGTGGACGGAGCGCTCGTCCCCTTTGATATGGACGTGCTGCTTGATAATATCTGCCTGCCGATGATCTACGTTATCCTCGGTATGGTGGTATGCAGATTTTTGTGGCGCATCTGCTTCTTTGGCTCCGCAATAAAGGTGGAGACCGATCTGAGGGGCAGAATGTTCGACCGCTGTAAGGATCTTTCCCAGCAGTATTACCACGAAAACAAGGTCGGCAATATGATGTCGCTGTTCACAAACGATCTGGAAACGGTGCAGGACTGCTTCGGAAGCGGAGTTTTGATGCTTTGCGATACCGTGTTCCTCGGCGGCATTGCCATATTCAAGATGGCGCGTATGGACCTGCTTCTCACGGGTCTTTCCCTCATTCCCATGGCGTTTATGTTCATCGTCGGCACGGTTGTCGGCAAATATATGATGAAGAAGTGGCAGGTAAGGCAGGAGGCGTTCTCCGGTCTTTCCGATTTTTCGCAGGAAAGCTTTTCGGGTATTTCCGTTATCAAGGCCTTTGTAAAGGAGTTTTTGGAGCTTTCCGCCTTCAGGCGCTTAAATAAGCAAAACGAGGATGCAAACGTAGCGTACACCAAGGCATCCACGGTGCTTAATATCTCCGTAACGCTGTTTGTTGAGTCCGTTATCTGCATCATCCTCGGCTACGGCGGATACCTTGTGCACGAGGGCATCTTCTCGGCGGGCGAGCTTGTGGAGTTCATCGGATACTTCACCGCCATCATTTGGCCTATTATGGCAATCTCTCAGCTTATCGAAATGTCCAGCCGCGGCAAGGCATCCCTTGCGCGTATCACCGAGCTGCTTGATGCAAAAGCGGACGTGTGCGACCGCGAGGACGTGCGTGAGCCTGCCCCCATAAAGGGCGATATCTCCTTCAAAAACCTTACCTTCCGTTACCCCGATAGGGATTACGCCGTGCTGACGGACGTCTCCTTTGATATAAAGGCGGGCGAAAACGTCGGTATTATCGGTAAGACGGGCTCGGGCAAGACCACGATAGTCGACCTCATCCTGCGCACCTATAACGTGCCCGACGGCACGGTGTTTGTGGACGGCACGGACGTAAACACGATGCCGATACAGTTCTTGCGCAAATATACCGCGTACGTGCCGCAGGACAACTTCCTTTTCAGCGACACGGTTTTAAGCAACATTGCCTTCGCATCCGACAGCTGTGACCCCGCACTTGCCGAGGAAGCGGCAAAAATGGCGGACGTACATACGAATATCATTGAGTTTACCGATGGCTACAATACCGTGCTCGGTGAGCGCGGAGTTACCGTTTCGGGCGGTCAGAAGCAACGCATATCCATTGCCCGCGCGCTGATGAAGGATGCCTCCATCCTTATCCTTGACGACTCCGTTTCCGCCGTTGACGTAAAGACGGAAAAGGCGATACTGGAGAATCTGCGCAAGGTGCGCAAGGGTAAAACAACGGTGCTTATAGCGCACCGTATATCCACCATCGAGCAGATGGATAAGATAATCTTCATAGACGACGGCAGGATAGCCGCTGTCGGCAAGCATACGGAGCTTTACGAGAGCTGTGCGGATTACCGCAATATGGTAGACCTCCAGAAGCTTGACGAGGAGAAGGGAGGCGCAAGATGAACGAGTTTTTCCCACTTATAGCGGTCGGCGGCGTTGTCGGCATTCTTTCGCTTATCTTTCTTGTTGCCTACCTTACGATGAAAAATAAAAAGGAGGCCATAGGCTTTGACCGCCATATGGAGGACGGCGAGCTTGTGCGCAGACTTTTGAAGTACGCAAAGCCCTATATCGGCAGCTTTATTACCGTTTTGTGCCTGATGATATTCTCCATTGCGTACGACATCGTCTCTCCGCTTATTATTGGTAATATCGAGGAGATGATAAAGGCGGATTTCGAGATGAAGCGCCTTTTTGCGATGATAGCGGTGTACGCAACCATACTTGCTGTCTCGCTTATTTGCTCCTATTTTCAGGCTATTATCCTCCAGCGCACGGGTCAGCGCATCGTTTCCAATATCCGCGAGGAGCTGTTCGTGCATATTGAGAGCCTCAGCCACGCACAGTTAAATAACATCCCCGTCGGCAAGCTCGTCACCCGTGTTACCAACGATACGAATGCAATTTCCATGATGTTTACCAACATCGTGGTAAACCTCGTTAAAAACTGCTTCGTCATCCTCGGTGTGCTTGCGGCAATGCTGTGCCTTAACTATCAGCTCACGATGATGGTTATGTGCTTTGTGCCGTTTATCGTGCTCTTCACCGTAATATTCCGCAAGTTCTCCCGCAAGGCATACCGTAAGGTAAAGGACGGAACAACGGATATAAACACCTTCCTTTCCGAGCATCTTTCGGGCATGAAGATAATCCAGATCTTCAACCGCGAGGCACACAAAAAGGCGGAGTTTGACGCAAAGAACGCCGCACTCGGCAAGGCAAAGCGTCAGCAGATATTCGTCTTCGGTATCTTCCGCCCCGTCGTTTATATGCTTTATATCTCCTCGGTCATGTGCCTGCTTTATCTGAGCGGCCGCGGATATATTAAGGACGTGGAGTTCTTGGGGCAGACTATCGGAAGCGGAACGCTCGTTACCTTCTATATGTACAT
>JAFOAB010000231.1 GCA_017382555.1 Clostridia bacterium | reverse complement strand
ATCAGGTCGTAAACGGGTGACATTACCTTAAGTCCGAAAGAGGTTACAAGGTGATTGTACTTTGAGGTGATCGGCACGAGCTTTTCCGCCTCAAACGCATCGCCGTACATAACGAGCGTTTTCATTACCTTCGCAAGTGTTTCGCCCTGCGCGCCGTCAAGGATCGCTTGCTGTTCTTTTGTAAGTATCATTTTTACTTCTCCTTTAATTTATCAAAGCTTCATTGCAACGCTCCAAGCGCCCCAGATAACGGTACGGAGGTTGCCAACCTTTGCGGCATCGCCGATCACGTGGATATGTTTGCTCTTTGGAGCAACAGGCGAAGGATTATAACCAACCGAGAGGATAACCGAATCGGCTGCCACTGTAAACGTCTTTCCTTCCTTGTCCTTCAGCGTTACGCTTCGGTCGCCGATCTCGGAAAGTACGGTTTCAAGATATACCGGAACTTTATTGGTCTTGAAGAAATCACGCAGATAGCTTGTGTTGGCAAGACAGATGCCGGGAGTCGTAATGAGGTCATCCTGCATCTCCACGATCACGGGCTTCTTGCCGTTCAGGTAGAGATCGTATGCGATCTCACATCCCGTAAGTCCGCCGCCGATAACGACGACATTCTCGCCTACGGTCTTATTGCCAAGCAGATAGTCTACCGCTTCCACCGCTGTTTCCGCGCCCTTGACGGGAATTCTCTTTGCCACAGCGCCCGTTGCCACGATGATCTCGTCAGCATCAAGAGAGCTTACGTCCTTGATCTCGGTATTCATCTTCACCTCAACGGGCTGCTTTGCAAGCTCGCGGATATACCAGGCGATAAGCGCTCTGTCCTTCTCCTTGAAGGAGGGTGCTGCCGCCGCGATAAATACGCCTCCGAGCTTGTCGCTCTTTTCGTAAAGCGTTACCTTGTGACCGCGCTTCGCGCAAAGGATTGCGGCTTCCATACCTCCTATACCGCCGCCGATAACGGCGATCTTCTTCTGCTTCTTTACAGGAGAGATATAATATTTTTTCGACTGCATCGTTTCGGGATTGAGCGCGCAACGCGCAAGTCCCATCGTATCGGTAAGGTCCTGCGTGTTTGCGTGTCCCTTGGAGGACGAGAAATTAAAGCAACCGCTATGACAGCAGATACAAGGCTTGATGTCATCAAGTCTGTCCTCGATAAGCTTCGTCACCCATTCGGGGTCTACAAGGAACTGACGCGCAACACCAACGGCGTCTATTCTGCCATCGGCAACGGCTTTTGCTCCGACCTCCATATCCATTCTTCCCGCGCAGACCACGGGAATATCAACGAATTTTTTGATATGCGCAACGTCCTCAAGGTTGCAGTTTTCGGGCATATACATCGGCGGATGCGCCCAATACCACGAGTCGTACGTGCCGTTGTCGGCGTTAAGCATATCGTAGCCTGCGTCTTGAAGGTATTTTGCCGCCCTCTCGGACTCCTCCATATTTCTGCCGACCTCGGTATATTCCTCACCGGGCATAGCACCCTCGCAGAAGCCCTTCATTTTGGACTCTACGGAATAGCGGAGCGATACGGGATAATCCTCGCCGCACTCCTTCTTTATAGCCTTGACTACCTCGGTTGCGAAACGGTAACGATTTTCAAAGCTTCCGCCCCACTCGTCCTGTCTTTTGTTGAAGAACTCGATTGCGAACTGGTCGAGAAGATAGCCCTCGTGCACCGCGTGTACCTCTACACCGTCAACGCCTGCTTCCTTGCAAAGCTTTGCGGTTTTAGCAAACGCCTCGATTATCTCGTGTATCTGCTCTACGGTCATTTCGGGGCACTCGATGTCGTGCGCCCAGCGCGACCTTTGGGGGCTGGGGCTTGCAAGCTCGTGCGAGGTATCGAGAATGGGCTTAATGAGCGCCCTTGTGAATTTATTCTTATGAAGCGGAGCAACAAGCTCGGTAATAGCCCACGAGCGTCCCATTCCTGCGGTAAGCTGAATGAAAAGCTTTGCTCCCGTTTTATGTATTTCGTCCATAAAGGCACGAAGCTCCTCGAACATTTTGGGGTTCTGCCAGAGCCATTTTCCCCAGAACGTATCGCGCAGGGGCGCAATTCCGGGAATTATAAGACCGACGTTGTTTTCGGCACGCTTTAAGAAAAGCTTTGCCGCTTCCTTATCAAAGTGGCAGCCGCCAAGCTCAAACCAGCCAAAAAGCGACGTACCGCCCATAGGACACATAACTATCCTGTTTTTAATCTCCACGTTTCCGATTTTCCACGGGGTAAACAGGGCTTCGTATTTCTGTTCCATACTTTTCTCCTTTTCAGATAAATATTTTATCTTTGTTATAATTATAACAAACTAATCCGTGGGT
>JAFOAB010000014.1 GCA_017382555.1 Clostridia bacterium | reverse complement strand
GGCGGTTTATTTGTGGCCGTGGAAAGTTATGGACGGTTATTCGATGCTCTGCGGAGCGCTCGGTATCGTTGTGTCGATAAGTTTTTCGTTTTCGTTTCAGACAGCCGTCACGTTCTTTTCCGTAATAGCCGCCGAGTATCTCTATCTTGCGTTTGCTTGCGGTGTTAGCGATAACTGCGTCTTCGGTAACGGAACCGCCGCGTTTGTGAAGGATGCAACGCGTACTATGTTTTCAGCACCTCTTGATGAGATGGGTGCCGTCTTCCGTACCGGAAAGGGAATTAAGGACGGCGGTCAGCTGCTAAAAAACATATTTAAGTGTACTCTCGGCATCGTTATCGCCGTGCCGCTTCTTTGTATCGTTCTTCCGCTTCTTTCTGCGGCTGACGGCGCTTTTGAATCCTTCCTTGATAAGCTGTTTGACTTTGAGCTTGGATTTGATTTCAGCCACCTTGTTTTCGCTTGTATGCTTTGCCCGCTTACCTGCGGAATGCTGTTTTCCCTAAAGCATAAAAAGGCAACCGCAAAAGCAAAGCCGAATGATTTCGCAAAGCCGAAGGGTATGGATCCGATGGTAACGGCAGGCTTTCTCGGTGTGCTTTCGCTTTGCTATCTTTTGTACGTGTATTCCCAGCTCGGTTACTTCTTTTCCGCATTTGCGGGCGGAATTCCCGATGGTGTAAAAAATGCCGCAAGCTATGCGCGCAGAGGATTTTTCGAGCTTTGTATTATATCCGTCATAAACTTCGGTGCTATTGCGCTTGCGCTGTTTAAAACACGCATCGAGGGCGCATATAAGGTATGCAAGTGGTTTTCGCTGTTTATTTCGCTTTTCAGCATCCTGCTTATCGGTACTGCGCTTTCCAAAATGCTACTGTACATCAAGCTGTACGGAATGACCATCCTGCGTATACTTCCAAGCGTGTTTATGCTTCTGCTTGTTCTTGCATTTGTTCTGCTCATTCTGCGTATATTCAGGGGCGCGTTTAACTATATGCGCATATTCGCAACCGCCTGTGCCGTTACGCTCGCGCTTATGAATTTCGTTGATATCAGCGCAGTTTCTGCAAATTACAATGCCGAAATGTATCTCAATACCGAGGCGGCATGGCATATTGACTCGGTGGATATAGACTATCTGCGCTTGCTTGGGGACCCTGCTGTTCCCGCGCTTGTGCGCATAGCAAACGAGGCACCGAGAGAATCCGTGCGTACCGATGCCGCAAACGCCATCGAACGTGTCCGCAAATCAATAGCGTATTCAACCGGCGATGGCACAACGATCACCCGCGACTGGCGCGACGTTAATCTTACAACGCGTAAAGCAGATAAAGCGTTTAAAGAATATTATTCCAAGTAATATACAAAAAGCCTTTCCTTTGTTAGGGAATATCATTAAGTTAATAGATCCAAGCCGCCAAGATCCTTCTCTGCGTGCCCTGCTTGTCATTCTTGAGGGAGTGAAGCGACCGAAGAATCTGCAGGGCACTATGCTCGAGGATGACGGGCGGCTTAACTTAATGTTATTGCTCGATAAGGGAAGGCTTTTTTATTATATAGAAAAACAAACAAATTTGTGATATAATTAAAACAGCGAATCAATTCCGTATTTAAACGACTAATAAACAGAAACACCCGATGAGAATGGAGTTCATTATGTCCCCGGAAATGCTTGACGAAAATTTGTGGCAGGAATATCTCACGTATCTGTACCGCGTTGCGGAGCGAAGCTGTGATGCGTGCACGGATATAGATTCTCTTGTGCAGGATACACTCACCGTTATGATAGTGAAGCTCGCGGCAGGGGAGAGGATAGAGCACCCGAAGGGATTTCTTTCTGCGGTTTTAAAGAATAAGTACAATTCGTGGCTCAGAGAAAAATACAAGGCAGATATCGTTGAATTTTCGGAAAGCACCGTAAATGAGGCGAGCGACGAATTTGCTCTGCTTGAGGAAGAAGCGCACAAGAACGAGGAATACGAGGCGGTGCGCAGGGAGATAGGCAGACTTATCCGTATATACCGCGAGGTGACGGTAAGACATTACGTTCACGGGCATAGCGTGGACAGAATATCATCTGAGCTTAGCATACCGCGCGGCACGGTGCTTTCCCGTCTTGCATCGGCGCGGGGACAGATAAAGGAAGGGATAGAAAATATGGAAAAGTATTCGCAGATAAGCTACGAGCCGAAAAAAGCATTTTTGGGAATATGGGGAGGCGGAGGACTGAGCGGAGAGCCGTTTTCGCTTATAAAT
>JAFOAB010000230.1 GCA_017382555.1 Clostridia bacterium | reverse complement strand
GATCTCTTCCGCCTCAAGCTACCCCGCATCCACATGATCGTTAACGAGATAAACGAGCGCTTCTGTAAGGAGGCATGGAACGCATTCCCCTCCGATTGGCAGAAGATCTCCTCCATGTCCGTTATCGCAAACAATCAGGTGCGTATGGCTAACCTCAGCGTTATCGGCTCGCACTCCGTTAACGGCGTTTCCGCGCTTCACTCCGATATTCTTACCAAGTCCGTATTCCGCGACTTTTACAAGATGTATCCCGAGCGCTTTACAAACGTAACCAACGGTATTGCACATCGCCGTTGGCTGTGCTACTCCAACCCCGGTCTTTCCCAGCTTATTACCGACTGTATCGGTGACAGCTTTAAGACCGCACCCGCAGAGCTTGATAAGCTCCGCGCGTTTGAAAACGACAGTGCCGTTCTTGAGCGCCTTGCAAGCATCAAGATGGCAAACAAGGTTGCGTTTGCAAATCATATGGCAAAAAGAGGCGTTACAATTGACCCCAACTCCCTCTTTGACGTACAGATAAAGAGACTGCACGAGTATAAGCGCCAGCTTCTTAACGCGCTTAACATCATTCGCATCTATCTTGACATCAAGAACGATCCCACAATCGATATTCAGCCCCAGACCTTCATCTTCGGCGCTAAGGCAGCCCCCGGCTACTATATGGCAAAGGAGATCATCAAGCTCCTCTGCTTCATCTCCAAGGATATCGAATCCCACCCCGAGATCAGGGAAAAGCTGCGCGTTGTATTCCTTGAGGATTACAACGTAAGCACCGCAGAGGCACTTGTTCCCTCTGCCGAGATAAGCGAGCAGATCTCCCTTGCCGGTAAGGAGGCAAGCGGTACCGGCTGTATGAAGCTGATGATGAACGGCGCGCTTACCCTCGGCACCTATGACGGAGCTAACGTTGAAATGGTTGCCGAGACAGGCGACAAGAATATGTTCATCTTCGGTCTGCGCTGCAACGAGGTTGACGAGCTTTGGAGCAAGGGCTACCACGCACAGGATTACTACAACAACAACGACAGACTTGCAGAGGTTATCGATTACCTTGCACACGGCTTTGCGGGTGAATCCTTTGCGGGCATCCGTTCCTATCTTATCTCCGCGGGCTACGGAATTTCCGACCCCTATATGTGCCTTGCAGACTTTGAAAGCTACCGTGAGGCTCACAACCGCGCACTTCGCGCTTATGCGGATAAAGAAAAGTGGAACAGAATGTCCCTTATCAACATCGCCGCATCCGGCAAATTTGCCGCAGACCGCAGCATAGAGGAATATGCTCAGCGCATCTGGCACCTCGAAAAGCTTAAGTAATTTATCACTTTATTGAAGGTTCATATGTCTACAGCACTTTTCGGTGGGCTTGCAGATGGCAATGCCCAGCATCCGATAACTGTAACGAAATACGAAAACGGCGTCCGCAGAGATATCTGCGGCGCCTTTTCGCGCTTATCGGACATTACGTTTGAAATTAAGGTAAACCCCGAATTAAACATAAACACAACCGTTATACGCGTACAGCCCGACGAACGAGACTGGTTTGATATTCCCTTTACAAAAATTGAGGAGGGATTATTCACGCTCACCGTTAAGGGTACGGAGCTTTCCGATAACGAGCGCGGCGACCTTGTTTGGTACGAATTTCTGCTCATCTCCGATTGCGTTACTTATTTTACGCATACGGAAAACAACAATGACGTATCCCTTGCACACTCAAATTCCGGTAGATTTTGTATGCTTATTACAAAGGAAGATCACTCTACCCCCGATTGGTTCAAGGGCGGCACGATGTACCAGATATTCCCCGACCGCTTTATGCGCGGCGGTGACGTACCCATACGCGAGGACGCAGTCATCAATCCGGATTGGGAAAACGGTATTCCGCAGTTCGCTATCGAGGAGGGCGGCCACCTCGATAATAATGAGTTTTTCGGCGGTACGCTTTACGGAATTGCCGACAAGCTCGATTACATTGCCTCCCTCGGTGTAAGCGTTATCTACCTTAATCCCATCTTTGAGGCGTACTCCAACCACAAATACGATACCGCGAACTACATGGCGGTTGATGAGATGTTTGGTGGTGACAAGGCGCTTGATGTGCTCATTTCCGAGGCAGAAAAGCGCGGGATACGCGTTATTCTTGACGGTGTGTTCAACCACACGGGTAATGACAGCATATATTTCAACGCAAAGAACCGATATCCCGAAAAGGGTGCAATGCAGGGTCCGGAGTCCCCGTATTACACCTGGTTCAACTTTACCCCCGACGGAAAGTACGAGGCTTGGTGGGGCATTGAAATTCTTCCCCGACTGAAGCACGAGGGTAAGGGCTGCTCCGAATATTTTCTGAACGATGACGGTGTTATCGCG
>JAFOAB010000229.1 GCA_017382555.1 Clostridia bacterium | reverse complement strand
GGGGGACCATCCGCAAGGATGGTGGTGGGGTAGTAGCGAACGATTTCGACAGACGTTATGTCAGCAGATAAATAAAGAAGTTTGGATTTTAAGACAAGGTCTATAGAAATGGTAGTTTGTTATAGCCACAGCCTACTACCCCTCTGTCAGCTTTCGCTGACATCTCCCCTCGCAAGGGGAGACCTATTATCGTGTAGCGCAACCGTTTGTTTGTGCGCCGATTTTTTGTTTCGGTTCGCGTGCAGATGGGCGGGATGATGTGGGCATCATCCCCTACGGATAAACCGTTAATTTGTGCGTTGGAATTTAGTTTTTATCATACCGTTAAGTTTGCGGCGGGAGGAGCAAGCCCCTCCCCTACGTTGTTCAATTTCAAACAGACCGATAAACCCGAATTTGTAATCAAGATTGTTTTTTCATTTCCATACTCATTTTAAATTTACATCTTGAAGAATTTTGACGTTTGGTGTATAATTAGATCATAAAATGAGGGAGTGTGCGATCTATGCTTTGTGAAAAGATAAAACAGGATTTTATTGCAATACTTAAAGAGGAGCTTATCCCTGCTATGGGCTGTACCGAGCCTATCGCTCTCGCATATGCTGCGGCAAAGGGCTCAAGCGTTCTCGGAAAGTATCCCGAGCGCATCGTTGCAAAATGCAGCGGTAATATTATCAAGAACGTTCGCTGTGTCCGCATCCCCAATTCCGGCGGTATGACAGGCATTGAGGCGGCAGTTTCTCTCGGCGCCATTGCAGGAGATGCCGAGCGCTGTATGGAGGTTCTGGAGGCTGTAACGCCTGAGGGACTTGATAAGACTATCGCATTCCTTCGTGAGGAGCGCTGTGAGGTCGAATATCTCGAATCCGCAATTCCCCTTCACTTTATAATTGAGCTTTATGCGGCAAGTGACCGTGTTACCGTCGAGGTGCGCTATAGCCACACAAACATCGTTCGCATCACAAAAAACGAAGAGACCGTATTTATGACGGAGGACCTTCGCGAGGAGACCGAGGTTGCAGACCGCTCCGGTCTTTCAATTGAAAATATCTTCAACTTTGCCGAGGGCGTTGAGTATGAGCTTATCCGTCCCTTCGCCGAAAAGCAGGTTGAATGTAATATGTCCATCGCCGAGCGCGGCATGAAGGGCGACTACGGCATCGGCATCGGAAAGTCTATTCTCGAGGTCTATGCAAAGAGCACCTTCACAAATATCCGTGCATATGCGGCTTCCGCAAGTGAAGCGCGTATGGAGGGCTGCGATATGCCCGTTATAATCACCTCAGGAAGCGGAAACCAGGGAATCACATCAACGGTGCCCGTTATAGTTTATGCCCGCGAAAAGGGCGTCTCAGAGGAAAGAATGCACCGTTCTCTCATCTTCTCAAGCCTTCTCACAGTTTATCAGAAAACATATATCGGTAAGCTCTCCGCATTCTGCGGCGCAGTATCTGCGGCATGTGCGGCAGGCGCGGCTATTACCTTCATGGTAGGCGGCTGTCTTGAGCAGATAAAGGATACTATCGATAATACCCTTGCCGATATCCCCGGAATCATCTGCGACGGAGCAAAGGCATCCTGCGCAGTTAAGATCTCCTCTGCCCTCGATGCGGCACTCTTTGCCCACACCCTTGCAATGCAGGGCAAGGTATACGAGGCAAATACGGGAATCATCCGCGATGAGACCGCAAAGACCATAAGCAGCGTCGGTCATATCGGCCGAGTGGGAATGCAGCCCACCGACCAGGAGATCGTTAAGCTTATGATAGAGAAAAAATAACCCCAAAGGCTGTTGCTTCGCAACAGCCTTTTTTTTGAAGCATCACAATTCAAGCTGCCATAGCATAATCTGTAACAGGGGAAACCCACATTAAATATGAAGGAAGTTATATATGGCAACATTCAACAATTTCGCCACCTTGTCCTACAACGGTGGCACCACCAATTCAAATACCGTCACCGGTGAGATCCTTGATATTCTATCATCAACGAAAATTGCCGTTATGGACGATTATACCGCAAAGGATGATACTACCTACGTTATCACCCTTCTCAACAGCGGCACTCTCCCACTCAGCGGCATTACCATAACAGACGACCTCGGAGCCTATCTTTTCAACGAGACTACCCTTTATCCCCTCGCTTATACCCAAGGCTCCGTTCGCTTATATATTAACGGCGTACTGCAGACAGCGCCTGCGGTTGCTCCCGGCCCTCCTCTTGTTTTCTCGGGCATCAGCATTCCCGCGGGAGGAAACGCCATCCTGATCTACGAGGCATCCGTCACAGCCTTTGCGCCCCTTGCGGCTGATGATACTATCACAAATACCGCAGTTATCACGGCACAGGGCCTTTCCTCACCCATTACGGTAACGGCTACCATCACAACCGAGGACCGCGCTGACCTTACGATCAGCAAATCCGTTTGCCCTGCAGTGGTTTCCGAGAACGATCAGCTGACCTATACCTTCGTTATCGAAAATCACGGCAATACTCCTGCCGTTGCCACGGACAACGTAGTTCTCACAGATACCTTCGATCCTGTCCTCAATCCCATTACGGTAGCCCTCAACGGAGTTGTATGGACACAGGGCACGGAATACACCTACGACACCGCAACAGGACTTTTTTCCAGTACGGCAGGCGCTATAACAGTCCCCGCCGCAACCTATACTCAGGCACAGGACGGCACCTGGACCGTCACTCCCGGAACCGCAGTCCTTACAGTCAGCGGTACAGTATAATCAAAATGGAAACGGTCGCTTTTTTG
>JAFOAB010000228.1 GCA_017382555.1 Clostridia bacterium | reverse complement strand
CTTATAGCCTTTTTGCCGTGACAATTCACCGGTTGTGGAAATAAGGTTTCTGGGATTTGCACTTCGAAGGATCAAAAAAACACAAAATATTCCCGGCAACAGCATAGCGATACCAAAAATAAGAAAGAAAATCATATTTCCCACTCCTTGGTATTATTTTAGCAATTGTGGATATGCCCGTCAATAGGGAGAAAGTTAGGAATTTAATCCTAAAAATCTCCAACCGTTTACACGGTTGGAGATTACAGTCAGACTATGAATTTATTAATATTCCGATAAAGGTTTCATATCCAGTTTGATGATGGTGTACTGATTCATGATCTGCTTTGCTTTCTCTGTATCTTAAACTGCTTGAAACAAAGCTCTTCCCAACACAAAAACGAAAAAAGCATTGACTGCTGCTATCATCGAGTTTGCGCTCGACAGCTCGCATGTTTCAGCGAGTGAATTTTTGCAATCCGGCACCAAGGACTTGGTAAGCTCTCGCCCCTCCGCGTAGCACACAAGCGTCACGATATCGTGCAAATATTGTTTGATCGTATTTCGCTTTTTTGTTCCATGCAAGATATTTTTCAAAATCCTTGAGCATTTGGTTTGAAATTGTTTTTTATGCGCTGTCCTCCTTGAGCTTTTTTAATTCAACACTATTTTGAGAAAAATAAAAAATCCGCACGGTGCGGAACAATATGCAAAGCCACAGGCAGATTTTCCGCCTGTGGCTTTTGAGTTATTGATTGTGAAATATTCGCAGTCGCGTCAGTTGGTGACGGGGTGAGCGTAGAACGCTGCCTCAAACGCCGCCTCTCTGAGCTTTGCTACGTCGCTTGCGCTGAGTCCTGCCGTGTAGGTCAGTGCTCTGGGATCCTCGCCAAACAAGGAAGCGTAGAAGGTGTACGCAACGAGAAGAGAGCCACTTGCGCTCGGATGGAAGAGGTCGGACGCGTAAACGTCGATGGAGGTGTTCTCGTAAACGTCAAGCATTGCGACACCTGCATAAACAACCTTTGCGCCGACTTCCTTTGCGATCGCGGTGTAAGCCTTGCGCAGCTTCATCTCCATTGCCGCGGTTGTACCGCCGTAATCAGCAAGCTTTGAATGTCCTGCCTTGTATCCCCATGTTGAGTAAAGGTAAAGCTCTGCTCCGTTCGCCTTGATCATCGCAGCAAGCTCGCGTACTGCGTTTTTGAAGCGCTCAGGGTGCGTGATCGCTCCTCTGCTCTGCTCCTGAATGATAACGATATCGTACTTGTTATTTTCAAGTGCGCTCTTTACCTTTGCGCCGTAGGTATCATTTTCGTCGGCATATTCGTAAAGGAAGTGTCCGCCGTTGGTAATGGAGGTTACGTTTACCTTATAGCCGCCCTCCTTGCAGATATTTGCAAAATACTTTTCGGGCATTTCATTATAGAACGTAAAACTGTTACCGATAAAGAGAATGTTCAGAGTCGTGTTCTTGTTGCGGTTGGGGGTTATCTTACAGCCGCCCGTTACAAAATCGTAGAAGATGACAGCCGCATCCGTATCGGTAAGTCTTGCGGCATAACGAGCGCCGTCGGTGTTGTAGTTGGAAATATGAAGTGCCTTTTCATAAATAGTAAGGGCGCTGCCATCAGACCGATCGACGTTATTACCGCCCGCAAGCACGACATCTATATCCCCCTCAGCCTTAACGAGAGCGCCAAACTGTGCGGCGGTGGTAGAGCTATTGCCGAGATTGCGGAACACTACGGCTATATTAAGTCCCCTCTCAGCCATATATGCTTTGAAATCCGCCTTTATGGTATTGGCGTATCCGCTACCGATTCGGCGAACGTTTACCGCTACTACAACCACCTCGCGTACTGCGCCGCAATCGTTACAAGTAGTATCGCTATCGTTGTCGTAAACGTGAACGGCCGTCCCGCGAACGAAGCCGCAAACGTTGCAGGTTTTATCGCTACTGTTGGTATAAACGTGAGCGGGGACGGTGCGCTTTGCTCCGCAGGAGTTGCAGGTGGCATCGCAAGCGTTGCTGTATGCGTGTGCGCTTACCGTGCGGGTAGCTCCGCAAGCGTTGCAGGAAGCGTCGCAAGCGTTAGAGTAAACATGGTAGCAACCGCCCGTCAGAAAATAGTAGAAGATAGCCGCGCCCGTGGTGTTAGTCAGGAGTGCGCCGTATCTCTTGCTGTCGGAGTTATAAGCGGTCTTGTGGAGCTTCTTCGCAAGAATCTTAACGCCTGCAGTAGAGTCGATGTTCGAGCCTGCGGCAAGGATGAGATCGATGTCGCCTGCAGCGTTTACGAGAGTGCCGAGCTGTGCAGCGGTGGTGGAGCTGTTACCGAGAATTCTGTATTCGATATTAAAAACGTAACCCTTCTCGATAGCGTAAGCGGTAAAGGCGTCGGCGATCTTTTTCTGATATCCCGAGCCGATATAGTGCTGGTTAACGCCGATAACGATGTTGTCAAACTTCTTAACCTGTCTTGTCTTTCCGCAAGAGTTACAGGTGGTGTCACTAGCACTGCTGTAAGCGTGAGCCGCTACCGTACGAGTAGCCGAGCATACGTTACATGTAGCATCACAAGCGTTATCGTAGAGGTGATGGCAACCGCCCGTTACAAAATTGTAGAGCAGTATTGCGGCGAACTTATCGGTCAGGAGTGCACCGTATCTGCTGCCGTCAGAGTTATAGGTGCTCTTATGCAGCTTCTTGGCGATAATCTTAACGCCAGCAGTGGATTCGATGTTCAGACCTGCGGCAAGGACGAAGTCGATGTCGCCCGCAGTGTTGATGAGAGTGCCGAGCTGCTTTGCAGTGGTAGAGCTATTGCCGAGCGTTCTGTACTCGATATTGCAGGAATAGCCCGCATCCGCAAGATACTTTTCAAATGCGTCTGCGATCTTTTTCTGATAGCCCGCGCCGATGTAATGCTCGTTTACGCCAACGACGATGTCCTCAAGGACGATCGTTTCCGCGGCGTGCGAAACCGATACCAGCGAAGGTACTACCATAAGAATGGCGAGTATAAGGGAAAGAAGCTTTTTCATTTTTTCCTCCTAAAAATGATTAATTTTTCATTATATTACATTATATCATGAAAAAAACTGCCGTCAAGTATCGCTGGCCAAATTACCCAATTTTGAAATAACTTCTGCCAAAGACTAACCGTCGACACATCAGGGTGCACCCCAATGCAATCGTGGCTCGGTGCCCTTCGTTTGTATTCTCTGGTCACCCATGATATTCAGGAGTTCTAAAACAGTCTTCTCTCACCAACCGTAACCCGGAAGGCGCTTTCCTCCAAGACCATCAAAAACATCCACGGAATTCTCCACCACGCACTAGAACAGGCCGTGCAACAGCTTCTTTCACCCTTGATACCTACGGTCATGTGACCGAAAAGATGAAAAAAGACAGTGCAGACCGGATGCAAGCCTTTATCAAATCCATAAGCTGATAAGGGAAAACGTAAGGGAAACAAAAAATCCGCTTCTGAGATTCAGAACATTCTGAACATCAAAAGCGGAGAGAATAAAAGGAAACCCCTGGATTCGGAAGAATCCAGGGTGAATCTAATGGCAGAGGATGAGGGATTCGATTTGCATTTTCTCCCCTCTGGGGAGAAAATTAAGGTGTTGCGGCGGGCTAGACCGCCGCAAGCAACAGTCCACCGGACTGTTGCATTTGATTGGTTCGAATCCCGAATCCGATGTGAGAAAGAATCGCACCTATCCTACACTTCTACAACCCAAATGACCATGTGCCCACATCCATCCGGATGCGTTCACATGGCTATGGATTCTCCCCCGGACTAAAAAACATGCCACTGGCATGTTTTTTACCTTGCTTCGCTCGGCCGTCCTCTTCGAATCCCG
>JAFOAB010000227.1 GCA_017382555.1 Clostridia bacterium | reverse complement strand
GCACCCTGCATATCCATAAATATGTAGGTGGTCTCCCTATTGTAGTCGGATATCTTGGAGGAGGCTACGAATGCGCCGCCCTTATACTGCTGATAGGAAATATCGGTTCTGCCGTCGGTGAAGTATACCTTTGCCGTAAGGTTGTTTACGGGGGAAAGGTCGATACCTCCCACATCGGCATCCGCGCCGATAAAAATGTTAACTCTTACCTTAGGAAGACCGGTTACTGTTTTATCGGGACCCGTTTCGTGACCGAATGAACCCAATGCCGTAGCACCGGTTTTATTTCCCGCAAGGAAGTTGAAGCCGCTGCAGTTAACGGTAACCGTTTGAACTGCATTTGTCTCTAAATTAGCGGGAACGGATGCGTCCGTCGCATAGCCCGTAATGATGTTGATGGCAAATTTATCGGATAATTCACCGGGAACGGGTCTTGTGGCGCTGTCGCTACCACTGTTGGCATTGGTGTAGACCGCACAGGTATCGTTGATCGTAATATCATTATACTGCAGATACCAGTTTTTGGCGGCGGATGGTTCAACAAAATAAACTTTGTCAAACACTATATCGCTGTTGATATACAGCGGATTTGAGTTGATAAGGCACGCGGTATTTGTCTCGCGGTAATCAACACCGTTAAAGACAGATGTAACGGTTACCGTTCCGCCTGCATCCGGAAGCTGATAATTTGATCCATTTATACGGCCCTGACCGCAAAGAACTGCAGTTCCGCCAACACCGTAATCTTCATCAAGCTTTTTAAACGCGGTCTTCATTGTCTTTACGGCGGTAGCTGCCGTAAAGCCGTCGTTTTCGTTATTTCCGGTTGCATAGGAAAAGAATATAACCGGCTTGGTATCAACTACCTCTCCGCACTTGGAGCAGCCGTAGTATGCAAAGCTTCCCTTCTCCTCTACGTTTGCGTAAGTATGCGCGCAATCGGCAGCGAAAACGCCCATACCGAAGGGAGAAGCGGATATGCACATCAAAGCGCACAGAACAAGGGAAAGAACTCTTTTAAAGCTTTTCATAATTTCCTCCTTAATCCACAAGCCAGCTGAGAAGCACGTGGCTTCCCTCTTTGTCGCCGGAAACCGTGTCGAGCGTTTGAGCCGTCTCGCAAACGATGATCTCCGCGATCGGGGATGCGTATTCCTGTTTTTTCATAAACACCTCTCGGAAATTTAATTGATACTTCTATTGTATATAATATAAAACGCAAACGCAACAAAAAAACGTTTGCATTTATTGTGCTGATTTTGTCATTTATTGCTTTTTGCGCATTTTAAATACTTTTGCGGCGCTCCAAATAAATTGACATAACGGTAATGAGGATGTATAATAGTAATATTGTGCATTCTTATATATTCTTCTTGCACTTTTTTTCGGAGGAAAAATGAAAAACGGATGCTTTATCCTTGACGCGCACTGCCATATATATCCTGCCGCAATTGCCGCAAAGGCGGCGGCCGCTATCGGCACGTTTTACGATCATCACTCTTCCTGCACGGGCACGGCGGAGGAGATAATTGAAATAAATAAAGAAGCGGGCATCGATATGTCGCTCGTTCAGTCGGCGGCAACGGTTCCGCATCAGGTGGCAAGCATAAACGAGTTTATCGCCGCTACCGTGAACAAACATCCCGAGCATTTTGTGGGCTTCGGCACCCTGCACCCCGATTCCGAGAATTCGGAGAGGGAGATAGAGCAGCTGATCGCCCTCGGCCTTCGCGGTGTTAAGATACATAACGATTTTATACGCGTAGCCGTGGACGATGCGCGTATGGATAAGATATACCGCCTGTGCGCAGAGGCGCATCTGCCGATACTGCTCCACACGGGCGACAGCCGATATGATTTCACCAACCCCAACAGAATGGAGAGGGTGCTTGCCGCAAATCCCGATCTGACGGTTATCGGTGCGCACTTCGGCGGCTGGAGCGTTTGGGAGGATGCAAGCACGCGCCTCGCGAAATTCGATAATCTTATCGTTGACTGTTCCTCCTCCACCGCATATATCTCCCCCGATTTTGCACGTGAGCTTGTGCGCAGATACGGTGCACATAGAGTTATGTTCGGCTCGGATTTCCCATTCAACCACCCCGCAGAGGAGCTTGAGCGTACCCTTGCGCTCGGTCTTACCGATGAAGAAAACCGCCTTGTTTTGGGCGAGAATGCAAAAAGATTGCTGAGGATAGAAAAATGAACGAAAACGTAGCCAAGGTCTGTCAAACCTTAAAGGAAAATCTTTCTTCCGTTATTGTGGGCAAGGAGCGCGTATGCGAGCTTGCCGTTATCTCCCTGCTTTGCGGCGGCCATATGCTGCTTGACGACGTGCCCGGTACGGGTAAGACCGTCTTTGCAAAGACCTTCGCCTCCTCCCTCTCCCTCGATTTTAAGCGCGTGCAGTGCGTGCCCGATATGCTCCCCTCCGACCTCATCGGTGTGAACTTTTTCGATATGAAGCTTTCCGAATTC
>JAFOAB010000226.1 GCA_017382555.1 Clostridia bacterium | reverse complement strand
GCCGGTCTTCCACTTTACAAGGTCCGTAGATGTGCTTACGGAAAAGATATCGTTACCGCTTCCCTTGCGCTGATAGAGGTAGTACACGCCGTTATAGAACAGCACGTCGGGGTCTGCGCCCTGAACAACGGGATTGGTGTAGGTTTTTCCGTCATATTCCTCCACGTCGTCTGTGATGGAAATGTTGTAAAAATCCGCAATTCCGTTACCCATACGGAAGCCGATGCCCGTGTTTTTCAGCTTAGCCGCCATAATGCCCGCGTTAAGCTCGAACTTGGGGTAAGGGTCGGTATCAAGGGGATTTTCGTTGAAATAAAGCTTCAAAAGTCCCTCGTTGTATTCAATTACTATCGGAATGCGCTCGCCCTTTTCAAAGGTGCATTTGCGCCTGCCGAGCTGCTCGCGCATATTGTTCTCCACGCGGTAGAGGGAGATATTCTGGTCACCGTAATCCGCCGCAAGGTAGATGCCGTTTGCCTCACCGTCGGAAAACAGCATAACGCCGCCGATACCCGAAGCCTTTATAACTATCTCACAGTAGAGGCGGAATTTTTCCGTACAGCCGTCTTCGATAAGCGCAAAGGAGGCACCGCCGCCTCTTTCCGCCGTAAGGTTGCCGTTTTCAAACACCGCATTACCCGTAATCACGAAGGGTATCTCAGGCACGGGAGGCTCGGTCACGGGCTCGGTAGTCACGGGGTCTGTCTGCGCAGGGGCGCCGCCACAGGATGCAAGCGCACATACCGCAAGAAAAATTGATGCAAAACGAATAAATCTCTTCATATACTATACCTATTAATCAATGCCGAATTTATCCTTAAGCTGGTCAAGCTGAAGCTTTGCCGCGTTTGCCTTGGATGCATACTGAGAGGCGAAATCGGACTGCTTGTTACGAAGCATAACGATAAGCATGGAGTTAAGTCCGCCCGTCTTGTAGTAAAGACCGAGGTCGAATACGCGATTATCGAATATGGTATCAAGCACCGCGCCGCTCTCCTCGTCGGATACGTAACGGCCTACAAGCGTCTTTTCATAATACGCGGGGGTAACGAGGGTTTCGGAATGTGCCGCAAGGCTTTCCGTTACAGCGCCCGAGAACTCCGGATCCTTTGCAAACTCGGGAAGCGCGTAGAAGGAGGTATGCCATACGGAAATACCGCTGAGGTATTCCTCCTGCTGCTCGTTATACTTGGGGAAAGGAAGCAGACCGTAGTCAAGCTTCGTATCGCGGAAGTAAGGAAGCGCCTTGAAGTACTCAAGAAGGAAGAGCGCCTGATTTTTTGTGAACATATCCTGCCAGCTTACACCGCCCGTCATATGCTGGAAGTTGATGGAGCAATTTTCCGATGCAAGACCGACGAATCTTTCGATAATATCGATCGTCACCTCGTTGTTGAGGGTAAGCTCCGGAACACCGTCATTAAGCGTAAGAATACGCACGTCGGATGCCGCAAGCATGGGAAGAATGGTATCATCCCACAAAACGAGACCGTATCTGTCGCGGGAGTCCATCACGTCGTCGCCGTTCAGATCCTCGGATACCTTGCGGGAGGATTCCGCAAACGCGTCAAAGGTCCACTTGCCTGCGTCCACAAGCGCATAGAGATCGGCAATTCCCTTTTCCTTTGCCAGCTCCTTGTTAAACATAACGGAGAAGGTGTATTCCTTATCGTTAAAGCTGATATCACCCGTGGTGAAGTAGAGCTTCTCGTTTATGGTAAGCTGGGTATTTGCCGCCTGATCCCAATAGCTCATGGAAAGATCGAGGCGATCGTTTTCGTAAAGATCGGCAAGGTAATCCTGATGCGCAAGGGATGCCACGTCATAGGAATTAATGAGAAGCGCGTCATACGCACCGTCCTGCGTCTTTGCATCAGCCGCAACGCGCTTTGCACCAATGCCGTCGCCGTACTCGTAGATGACGTTGATATTTACGCCAAGCTCCTCCTCAACGGCGGTATTGCGCATATAAACCGCATTGTCAAGCACAAGCTGGGAATCCGAGTATGCAAAGGGGTTAACGCCGTTAGAAACGGGTGCGGTAACGAGGATGTTGAAATCCGCGCTGTCATAGTAAAGATCGGGGGCCACGTACTGCTTAACGGTGGTTGCCGCCTCTGTTATGGGGGCATCCGTCACCTCGTCCGCGGGAGACGTAGTATCGGCGGGCACGTTACCTCCGCAAGCCGCAAGCGAGAGAAGCATACAGCAAAGCAGCAGGCAGGAAACAATACGTGCGAATACGGAAAATTTAACTTCGTTCATACAGCTTGACCTCCAAAATATATGTTTTTACTAAGCTAATACATATTTTTACTATACTGTTGACTATTATCTGAGTATATGTTAACATTTTTACTGTAAATATGCAATTAAAATATTTAAAATATTGATACACTTTTTTAAGGTGACGTAAAAATGCAAGCCATTACAAAACGTATCCAAAAGGAGGAAAGGTTTTACAGCCACACGCGCCCGTACAAAACGACAGACCCCCTGTACGTGGAAAGCATGGGTGTAACCTTTCCCGATAAGGATTATTATATGGAAAGACAGCGCGACGGAAATACGCTTTTCAACGTGCTTGTCTTCGAATACGTTATATCGGGCAAGGGATACATAGAATGCGACGGAGAAACGTATACCGTATCCGCGGGCGATCTCTACCTTCTCGGCGATCAGTATTCGCACAAATATTATGCGGATAAGGATGACCCGTTTGAAAAAACGTGGATAAACGTACGCGGAAGATTTCCCTCCGCGCTTATAGATGCATACGGCTGTAACAAGCCCGTGGTTATCAAAAGAACCGATGCAAGCGCTGTGTTTGACAGACTTCGCGAGGGTGCGACCTCCGATATGAGCTACGACGAGTGGCACGCGCTTGTTGCCGTTTGCCTCACGGAGCTTGTGGTGGCGCTGTCGGAAAGCTCCGCAAAGGGCGCGGATTGCCTTGAGGAAAAGATAAAATTCTATATCGACTCCAAGCCCCGCGCAAACGTTACAGTTGCCTCGCTTGCCGCCATCTTCCATCTGAGCGAGCCGTATCTTATCTCCGTATTCCGTGCAAAGTTCGGCATAACACCCAAGCAGTATATACTGCAAAAGAAGATAGATGCGGCAAAAAAGCTGCTTACAAAGGGGCATTCCGAGATAAAGGAAATTTCCGAGATACTCGGCTTTTCAAGCCCGTATCACTTTTCCACCGCATTCAAAAAAATAACGGGTGAGACCCCGCACGCGTACCGCACAAGGTCGGCAAATGAAAATAAAAAGTAGTTTTTTGTGACCTTGTCACAGAAAAAGCGAAAAAAAGAGTATATAATAAAGCCATAAGTTAAGCCAACCGCCCGTCATCCTCGAGCGGAAAGCCCCGTAGATCCTTCGGTCGCTCTGCTCCCTCAAGGATGACACGGGGCTTGCAGCGAAGGATCTGTCGGTTGGCTGCTTCAACATAAAAAATCAATCACCGAAAGGAATTAATATTATGTCAGTTATCAAGGTAACTAAGGAAAATTTTGAAGAGGTAAAGAACAGCGAAAAGACCGTTCTTCTCGACTTTTACGCAGATTGGTGCGGCCCCTGCCGTATGGTAAGCCCTCTTGTAGACGAGATCGCGGAGGAGCATCCCGAATATCTCGTCGGTAAGATCAACGTGGACGATGATCCCGAGCTTGCGGAGAAATACGGTGTTGCAAGCATCCCGAATCTCGTTGTTCTCAAAAACGGAGAGGTCGCAAATCAGACTGCGGGCGCAAGACCCAAGAGCCAAATACTCGCACTTTTGGCGGATTAATCAAAATCACGCATTATTAAAAAAATGGCGCAGGGGACTTGTCCCCTGCCATTTTTTTATGCTATACTTAAATCAGTAACTTTTAAGGAGTATGCTATGCGAGAAAAAATACTGTTTGACGAAGGCTGGTATTTCCACAGAGGAGATGTAGACACATCTCTCCCGAATTCCAAAAAGCTCGCCTACAAGAGCGCAAAAACTCAGCGCTTCCACGTTGGACCCGCATTCCCCAATTACAACGTCTCCGGCGGCTCCTTTATGGGGCCCGCACAGCAGGAGGAAAAGCAGGAAAAGTGGCAGCTTATCGATTTGCCGCACGATTATATGGCAGGCGACGAGCCCGATCCCGCAAACAACGAGGCGCTCGGCTTTGTAAAGCGCGAGAACGCTTGGTACATAAAGCGCTTCAATATTCCCGCAGAGGACGAGGGCAAGCGCATCACCATCCTTTTTGACGGTGTTGCCACACACGCAACCGTATATCTCAACGGCAGCCTTATGAAGCACAGCTTCTGCGGCTATACTCCCTTTGAGGTGGATATCACCGATATGCTCCGCTACG
>JAFOAB010000225.1 GCA_017382555.1 Clostridia bacterium | reverse complement strand
GGTGGAAAGACGGTGCGCAATGAACACGCAGGTTCGTCCGCGCGATATTTCACCTATCGCCCTCTGTATCTTTTCCTCGGTAACGCTGTCGATGCTTGCCGTTGCCTCGTCAAGCACCAAAACGCCCGGCTCCGTTGCCACCGCACGCGCAAAGGAGAGCAGCTGGCGCTGACCCGTAGAATAATTAAGCCCCTGCTCGTACACTCTGGCATCAAGTCCGCCCGATTCGTTTACAAAATCCTCTGCCTCCGCCGCCCTGAGCGCGGAAGCTATCCTTTCATCCGTAAGAGATGCGTGCATATCAATATTATCCCTTACGTTTCCGTCAAACAGAAAAACGCTTTGCATAACCGCAGAGATACCGCGCCTCAGGTCGCGCAGTCTCCAATCGCGAATATCCACGCCGTCCACAAGTATCCTGCCAGAATCGGGAACGTAGTAACGGCAAAGCAGGCTGATGACCGTAGTCTTGCCCGCGCCCGTAGCACCCACGAATGCGGCACGCGTACCGGGGGTGAGGTGAAAGCTTACGTTTTTCAGCACGGGAGTTTTTCCGTCATAGGAGAAGCATACGTTATCAAACTCTATCTCGCCGATAACCTTACCGCCGTGGGTGCCCTCGTCGGGCATTTCCCTGCCCTCGGCATCCAGTATCTCACCGATTCTGTCGACGGAAACAAATGCGGACTGCACGCTTGTGTACTTTTCCGCAAGGTCGTTTATCGGCTCGAAGAACTTTTTAACGTAATTTGTGAATGCGTAAAGCACACCGAGCTTCAACGCACCGTCGCTTACCCTGCCGAAGCTTGCGACAAGCAGCAGCGCGATAACGAGGTTATTTATAACCTCCATGGAGGGGTGAAGCACGGAGTTGAGCACTATCTGCGTTACTGTGCCCTTGAAGTATTTTTTGTTGAGAGAAACAAACTCGCGGAGCTTGTTCCTCTGTCGGTTATAGGCCTTCACGATGCCCATACCGCTGATATTTTCCGCAATAAAGCCGTTTATCTGACCCGTTATTGCCTTTACCTTCTTAAAATTCTCCTTGATGAGCTTCTTAAGGGAAAAGGAAATGAGGAAGATAACGGGAACGCCCGTAAGCGAAAGAAGCGCAAGATACGGATCAAACGCTATCATAACCGCGGCAATGCCGATGAGGAGGAAAATATCCTTGAAGAGGTTTATGAAAACGTCGGAGTAAAACTCGTTCACCGTCTCCACGTCATTGGTCGCGCGGGTGATAAGTCTGCCCGTACCGTTATCGTCTATCTGCGAGACGGGCATATGCAGTATCTTATCGTACACCTGTCTGCGCATCGTGTGCAGTATGGATTGCGAAATGCTCGCAACGCGCCTTTGCTGTAAAAGCCCGAACACCGAGCCCGCCACCTCCACAAGGAGGTAGATGATACCGAAGCCAACGATGGAGTAAAGCCCGCTTTGCGCCTTGCCCTCGCGCAGAAAATCGTCGATTATAACGGATGCCACCGCAGGGCTTGCGAGCGTTGCCGCATTGGCAAGCAGAGCAAACAGCATACAAAGCACAAGCTGGCCCGCATACGGGCGCATAAGCGTAAGCAGACGGGAGACCGCCGAGCGTGTGTTTACCTTGATAGGCTCTCTTTCACGTCCGTTCACTCTTCATCGCCTCCCTTCGCATCCTCGCTTTGCTTTTTCCAAAGCTCGGCATACTCACCGCCGAGCGCGATAAGCTCCGCATGCGTTCCGCGCTCGGTTATCGTACCGTCGCGCATATAAAGTATCTCGTTGCAATCCGCAATGGCGGAAAGCTTTTGGCTTATCATAAGGCAGGTTCTGCCCGCAAGCACGTCACCGAGGCGGCTTTTGATCGTCTCCTCCGTTATGCTGTCGACAGCCGAGAGCGTATCGTCAAGGATAAGCAGCTGCGGTGCGCGCACGATGGCACGCGCAAGAGAAATGCGCTGCTTCTGACCGCCCGAAAGATGCGTACCGCGCTCACCGACCTCGGTCTCGTATCCGCTTGGGAACACGGAGGTATCGGAGGCATCGATGCAGGCGGTGTGTGCCGCCGCTCTTACAGCCGCCTCATCCGCATCGGAATAAAAGGCAATGTTGTTCTTAATGGAATCGGAGAACAAGAATCCGTCCTGCGGAACGTATCCGCACACCTCGCGCATCGAATACGCGGGCATATCGCATATATCGGTGCCATCCACGAATATACTTCCGCGCGGAGCATCGCACAGCTTCAGCAGCAGGGCGGCGAGGGTGGTCTTTCCACAGCCCGTCTGACCCGTTATTCCGACAAAGGAGCCTACGGGAATCTCAAGGCTGACGTCGTCAAGCGCGGGAGTATCGGAATTTTCGTATGTATACGTAAGATTTTTGATGCTGATGCCGTCCTTTATCTCGATTGCCGCACCCGCAAGCTCGCCTGCGGGAACGGAGGGCTCGTCAAACACGGCGCGAAGTCGCTTATAGGACGCAGTGCCGCGCACAACGAGGTTGATAAGGCGGCTGAGCATCACTATCGGTCTGCGCACAAGCTCGAGATAGAACTGATAAGCGACGAGATCACCTATCGTCATTGCCCCGTCAAGCACCAGATTTGCGCCGTAAATGAGGCTGACCGCATAGCTGATGCCAAAGGAAACGGTAACGGCGGGTCCGAGCAGAGACGATGCGTTGACAAGGGAGAGATTTGCCTCCTTCATCTCATCGGAAAGCTCGGTATAATCGGCATTCCACTCATCCTCTCGCGCAAAGGATTTTATTACCTTTGCACCCATAATGGACTCGTTTACAAAGCCGGAGATACGTGCAAAAAGAGCCTGAACGCGGCTAAATCGCGTGCGAATTCTGCCACCGAGCAGAACTACGGCACCGCAGGCTATCGGCACCGGCAGAAGCACGAACAGAGTCATACGCGCATCGACTCCGCTTGCCATCGCAAAGATGGAAAACAGACCCGTGGCAATTCCGCGCACGCCCATTGCAAGCACGGGGCCAAGCGTCATTCTGACAGCGTTTATATCGTTTATCGCATAGGCGATAAGATCGCCCGTGCGCTGACGGCGGAAGTAGGAGATCGGGAGACTTTGGAGCTTCGCAAAATAGCTTTCGCGCATCGCACATTCAAGGCGACGTGCATTGCTCATTATACACACACGCCACACAAACTGTGTTGCAAATACAAGAAAGCCGAGCAGGGCAAGCCTTGCGGCGGCAAGAAGCACCGCGTGCATATCGGCGGAACCCGATTCAACGATGTCGATCGCCGCACCGAGCGCCTCGGGCACTGCTGTGCTTAATTTGCTGTAAAGCAGCAAAAAGGCCACGCCGGGCACGTATACCCACGCATATTTTTTGAAAAAATTGCCGAACATACCGTACCTCCGAACGTAGTCTCAAAAATAAAATTATATATATAATAACATATACAATTTCTTTTTTCCATAGCATTGTCGAAAAAATTAACATTTTCGACACGTTTTTTTAACGCTTTGAGTATTGCCAGCGCAGAACTTATGTGCTAAAATGATGCCAAACAGAACCACACCGCTCTTTTTTTGAGGTCAAATCAATGTCTGACAAATTACTGCTTGTTATGAATCCCTTTTCGGGAACAAGACGTGCAAACCGCTTTTTAACGGATATAATGATGCTTTTCTGCGCTAACGGCTGGGACTGCCGCGTGCATATGACACAGGCAAAGGGCGATGGCAGAGAATGGGTAGCAAAATATGCCCGCGAATGCGATCTCATCGTATGCGTAGGCGGTGACGGAACCTTCAACGAGTGCGTGGACGGTCTGCTTGAATGCGGAGCGAGCACGCCGATCGGCTACATCCCCGCGGGAAGCACCAATGATTTTGCAAGCAGTCTCAAGCTTTCCAAAAACATTATGAGGGCGGCAAAGGACATAATGGAGGGTAAGCCGCGTTTCCTTGACGTCGGCTCCTTTAACGGCCGTCACTTTACCTACGTTGCATCCTTCGGTGCCTTTACGAAGGTAAGCTACGCAACGCCCCAGAACGTAAAAAACACGCTCGGGCATCTTGCGTACGTGCTTGAGAGCATAAACGATATATCCACTCTCCGCCCGCACCATATACGCATCGACACGCCGCACAGAACCGTGGAGGGCGATTACATCTTCGGTGCCGTCTCCAACTCCACCTCCGTTGCGGGTCTGCTTACCATCTCCCCGAAGATAGTGGATATGAACGACGGAAAATTCGAGGCTCTGCTTGTCCGCAACCCCGCAAACATCGTGGAGCTGAGCGAGATAATACGCGCGCTCACGGCGGCGGATTACAGCTCCTATATGCTCGACTTTCTGTCGGCATCCGAGCTTAACGTTATGGCGGAGGAGCAGATGGACTGGACGCTTGACGGCGAATGGCAGAAGGGCACCGCAAGGATAAAGATAACCAATCTGCACAACGCGATAAGCGTGATAACGAATCCCGAAGCGAAAGCTCCGCTGATCAAGCTGTAAATATGAAAAAGCTTTCACTTATTTTATCATCGGCAAACCCGCCCGTGAGGGGTATGCTGACACCCGGACAAACAAAAAAGGAGCGTTTTTCACACGCTCTCTGGCTGCTTGTTTTTCCCGTATACTTTATCGCCTATCTTGCCGTGGAGGCAATAGTGCCCACGACGGATTACTGGGTAAGCTACCTGCCGCTTGACGATCACATCCCCTTTGTGGAGCAGTACGTCCTCTTTTACGTTGGCTGGTACGCAATGCTTGCGGCAACGGCGCTTTATCTGCTCTTTTATAACGCAGACGGGCTGAAGAGATACTGCACCTTCATCGGCATCGGATTTTTTACGGTGCTTATATTCTCGCTGTTTTTCCCGAACGGGCAGGATCTGAGGCCCAACCTCGCCACCCTCGGACGTGAAAATTTCTTCACGCATATTCTTGAAGGCATCTATGCGGCGGACACGAACACAAACGTAATTCCGAGCATGCACGTCATCGGCTGCTGCGGAATAATCTTCGCCGCTTGGGAGGCGCGCGAGCTTTATCCGCTAAAATGGCCGGCTCCGCTTATGACCTTCCTTTGCATTAACGTCATCCTCTCCACCACCTTCGTAAAGCAGCATTCGATACTCGACACCTTTACGGCTATTCCCTTCAGCATACTCGTGTATCTGCTCGTTTACAAGGTGATTTTCAGAACGAAATAACGAAAACAGAGCCGAGAACTTTGTCGTGCAGAGTTCTCGGCTCTGTTTTAGCGATATGTTTGCAAAACAAACGCGATATATTTTGCCTACTGCAAAATGCGATATAACCTCGCTTTGCTCGGTTGCGATATGATATAAACCCCTTCGGGTTCTATCCCTCTCGTGCCCACAGGGCATATCGCTCCGCAGGAATATCGCGTTCCCACAGAACATATCGCAAATCCCGCAAGGGATTTATATCGCGGGGGGTGTAGTTTACACCCCCCTTTCAGTCGGTGCGTGTCCGTATCTTTTAACGTAGCTGCGATAGAATGCGGAATAATCGTTAAACCCACAGCTTGCGGCGGCGTCGCTTGCGCTTTTGCCGTTTTTTATCAGCTCTCTTGCAGCGGCAAGACGCTTCGTTTTTATATAGTCCCAGGGGGATGCGCCCGTTGCCTCCTTAAAAACTCTGCCGAACTGCGAGGTGCTGAGGTAAAAATGTGCCGCAACCTCGGCAACCGACTCGGTATCGAACAAATGGGCGTTAATATACTCCACGATTTCGGAGAGGCGATCACCCTCATCGTAATCAGCCGCACCGCGCTTATCGTACGCCTCGCCTATGCGCTCCAGCACGCGCAAAAGGAAGGAAAGCAGCCGCAATCTTATTCCGTAATCGTCATCCTCCGTATGGCAAAGCTCGTAAAACATACGCTCAAGCGGAAGATCGCCAAGCTCCGATGCCCTATACAGATTACCCTTGCCGAGAGATCTGTCAAAAAACGGGCGAAGCAAGCGCCCCTCCGGGTCAACGGATGAAATAAGCGACTCGCGGAAATTGACGTTATATCTCTCGTACCTCACCCCCGCCGTGATCCTCGGCTTATGGGATTCGGACGGACGAATTAGCAGCACGTCACCGCGGCGAAGCGTGTATACCGTGCCCTCCACGATGTAATCCGTCTTGCCGTCGACGAAGAAATATATCTCCGCACTGCCGTGAAGATGCATGAGAAAATCGCGGTCGTCCGGTCGTTCCGTCACCGCGTGCTTCGCGTATATTCCGTTTTGTCTGTGTTCCTTCAATATATCCATAGCTTGATATTAACACACAATGCGCGTTTTTGCAATACAAAACGGCAAAAACAGCAATTCAAATGCAAAATCGTTTGCGATATACTTGTTGTAAAGACTTTAAAAAGGCGGTGATCTTATGAAGATAGGAGCACAGTTTTACACTGTACGCGAATTTTGCAAGACCCCGGAGGACGTTTCCGAAACCTTCAAGAAAATTGCGGATATAGGATACAAATACGTCCAGATATCCGGCATCTGCACCGTAGAGCCCGAGTGGCTTGCCACCGAGCTTGCGAAAAACGGACTTTCCTGCACGCTTACGCACACGAAAAAGGAATTACTTATCGAAAAGCCTGCAATCGTCGCCGCGGCACACGATGCCTTTAACTGCAAACACGTCGGTCTCGGTTATCACAAATTCACGGGTGAGCGCGAAAATTACGAAGAATTTTGCCGCACCTACCGTCCCGTTGCCGAGGCGCTTGCCGCAAGCGGTAAGTACTTTATGTACCACAACCACGCAAGCGAGTTTGTAAAAATAGACGGCAAAACGGTCATTGAGCATCTTGCAGAAGATTTTGCGCCCGATATTATGGGCTTCACCCTTGATACCTACTGGGTACAGGCAGGCGGTGCCGACCCCGCGAAGGTCATTGAGAGCCTTTCGGGCAGAGTGCCCTGCATACATCTGAAGGACTACGCCTTTGGCCCCAAGATGGCGGTAGTCGGTGAAGGAAACATCAACTTCGACCGCGTGTTTGAAAAGGCTCGTGACGCGGGCACCGAATATATGTTCGTTGAGCAGGACGACTGCTACGGCGAGGATCCCTTTGAATGTCTGAAGCGCAGCTACGCTTATCTGAAGGCGAGGGGCTTTGAATGAGAGGCTTTGAATTAT
>JAFOAB010000224.1 GCA_017382555.1 Clostridia bacterium | reverse complement strand
GTCGTCAATATCTATCGCCAGCATATCGCGGCGGGGAGTAACGATCTCACCGAGGTTGGTTTCGGTAAATTCGATGGCAGACTGCATCATTTCGCTGCTGCTCTCGTCGATAACGCCCTCTTCCTCACTCTTTTCAATAATGCTGACAAGCTCCTCCTCCGTAACGGTCGGCTGCTCATCGGCGTCATAGTTACCGACAGCCTTGGAGATAAGCTTTACAACGGAAAGGGAAAGGAAAATAAGGGGGGAGAATATAAGTAAGATCACGCGCAGAGGCACGCAAACGAACTTTGCAAACGTCTCGGGAGAGTTGTTTGCCACAAGCTTGGGCACAATCTCACCGAAAATAAGTATTATCACCGTCATTATGATGGTAGACATAGTGGCGGCAAGGCCCTCATCCTTGAATATCTCAAGGAAAATAAGGGTTGCGATGGACGAGCAGAGTATGTTTACAAGGTTGTTACCGATAAGCACACCGGAGAGCATCCAATCGTACTTGGAGGATATCTTGAGGGCAAGCGCGGCGCGCTTGTCGCCGTCCTCCGCAAGCTTCTGAAGGCGAAGCTTGTTTACGGCTGTCATAGAAAGCTCGGTGCCCGAAAAGAATGCGGACATTCCGATGGTGATAAGCATTATAACGTATTTTAACCAAGTCATTTGCTTACCTCCTCTGCCTCGGCACCGCTTTCCTCGGTTACCTCATCCTCATCGCGGATGCTTATGGTAACGCGGATAACGCGTCCGTCATCATCAACGTCGGTCGCCTCGAAAACAAGATCGCCGTATTCAAAGCTCTCATCCTCTACGGGCACGTGGCCGAGGGTTTCTATCATCCAGGTGTTGAGAGTTTTGGACATTATGCGCTTATCCTCAACGCTTCTGCCGAGTCTTGTAAAGGTATCGCCCACCGTAAGACGTGCGTTTACGTCGTAATTATAGCCGCCGAGCTTGATGAAGTTCTTATCAACGATATCATCCTCGTCCCAGATCTCGCCGACGATCTCCTCAACGAAGTCCTCGATCGTAGCGATACCGAGAAGGGTACCGTCCTCATCCTTAACAACAGCCATATAGATCTTTGCGATACGCATGGTATCGAAAAGCTCACGCACTGAGGTGGTGGGGGAGACAAAGAGGGGCTGGTACATAAGAGAACGCAGGTCCGATGTCTCCTTGTTTATATAGTTTTTCAAAAATGGTTTGATGGGCAAAACGCCAACTATGTTATTGACGTCCCCCTCATACAGGGGAAGTCTGGAGTGATGCGATTTGCGGACGATCTCGAGCATCTCCTCCTCGGGAAGAGAGATGTCAACGATCTCGATGTCCTCCTTAACCGTCATTACCTCGCTTACACTCGTCTCGGAAAATTCCATTGCGGACTGCAAAAGCTCACTGCTTTCCTCGTCAAGCACGCCCTCTTCCTCGCCCGTTTCGATAATGGTTACAAGCTCCTCCTCTGTGTACGTAGGCTCCTCATTTTTGGGGAAGAGGCGTACAAGCAGGTTGGAAATGCTTGAAAAGAACCAAACGAATGGGGTAAGAAGCGTCATAAAGAAACGCAGAGAGGGTGCGATAGCACACGCAAATTTCTCGCTGTTCGCCTTTGCAAGGCACTTTGGTACAAGCTCGCTTGCAAAGTACACGATGATGGTCGTTACAACCGTCGCGATGGTCGTTGCGGTGCCGTTGCCGTACACCTCGCCCCACAGATCGATACCGAGTACGGTGGAAAGCGATGCACAGCCGATGTGCATAATGTTCGTGCCGATAAGCAAGGCGGTTATTGCCTTATCGAAATCCGCGGATATTCCCATAGCCTTTTTGGCTTTTTTGTCTCCGTCCTCCGCAAGATTCTTTACGCGAATCTTGTTCATTCCGGAAAACGCGCTTTCTGCAGCCGCACAGTATGCGGCTCCAAAGAGGAAGCAAACATAAATCGCAAGCTTCACCCAACTGTCACTGTCCATTTTAAGATTTAATCTCCCTTTTTATGTAAAAATTTGTCAAATGGCAGACTACTCCCATTTAACATAGTCCCTAACATTATATAATGTCAGGATTTGTTTGTCAACCCTAAAATAAACTCCAGAATTATATCGTATACTTCCCTGCTCATAACGCCGTCGCCGTCGTGCTTTGCACCCTCAACGTTCACGTAATAGCATTCGCATCCCGCTTCCTCAAGGGTCTTATACATACTCTCGGACTCAAGCGGAAGCACTACTCTATCCTCGCTTCCGTGTATAAAAAGCGTGGGCTGCATTACGCGCCTTTCCTTAAACACGCGCTCGGGGCTCATTTCCTCCATAATTTTAATGCGCTCCTCAAGCGTTGCATCCTTGCCGCAGAAGGTCTGGCAGAACTCGTTCTTCATCCAATCGTCCGTTCCGCGGATGTAGGCGGCAAAACGGAGCAGATCGCTCGGTCCGCAGGAATCGACAACGCCGCTTACAGCATCGCTTTCCTCCGCGTACTCCTCCGTCTTGTAGCGCGGGTCATCACCCGTCTGTCCCATCAGAAGTGCGGTGTTACCGCCCGAGGACGAGCCACCGAAGTACACCTTATCCTTATCTATGCAATACTTATCCGCATTTGCGCGCAAAAAGCGCACAGCGGTCTTTGCATCCTGCAGAAACGCAGGCGCGGGGTAGCCCTTGTTGCGGTTGCGGTGCGTGATCATTGCAACGGCAATGCCCTTTTCCGCAAAATCCATAAACATAGCCATCTTGGGATAAACGTTGGGGAACGTCCAGCCGCTTCCCTGCAAAAAGACGAAAAGCGGATGCTTTACGTCCGTTTCGCGAGGCAAAACAAGCTGCATCTTAAGCTCCACTCCCGTAGCGGTGGAGAACACCACGTCGGGGACGTAGGTGCTCATATTTCTGTATTTTCTGTTTTCCTTGACGGTAATATATTTTTCCATAACTGCTCCTTATGTTTTTTTGATTTATTCTATCATATTGCTTACAATACTTCAATACCCGACTTGACTTTTAGGGCATTTTTACTATATAATTATATCATTAATTGAAAGGTGCAATGTTATGAAAATACGTATGCTTACAGCGACTGCGCTTGCCGCACTCGCGCTTTGCTCCTGCGGAGGAACTCCCCCTGCGGGAATAACCGACACACCGATAACGGAAGGAAGTGACAAATCAGTGACAGAACCCGTAAAGCTGCCAGAGCCTAAACTGACAAGTATATACGAGCTTAACCCCGCCCACGAGGAGGGTAGCCACACAAACGAGACCGCCACCTCGTTCCTTGAAGCCGATTTTCGTTCGCGCATTGAATTATCCACCCTCGTATCGCGGGCGCAAACACCCTACTACACGCGTGTAAAGCAGCTCCCCGACGGAAGCTATATTCTGCTTTATAATGACGAAAAGAACGGCAAGGGCGTACGAATGCTCCGCAGCGAGGACGGCGTAAAATGGGGCGCGTACTCCACGGTATTTGAACCGTATGACGATAAGCTGTACGCAAATCCCGATGCGCTTGTGCTTGATAACGGCGACATCCTCGTTTGTACGGCATGGCGCTTTAGCAAAACATATTACACAAACCCGATGCGCGGCGGTATCTCCATAAAGCGCTCAACCGATAACGGAAAAACGTGGAGCGCGGAGCAGATCATCTTCACGGGCATTAACTGGGAACCCTATATGCTTCAGCTTCGCTCCGGCGAGATTCAGATCTACTGGACGAACACCACCTGCCACGTGCTTCCCACCTGCAACAACACCTCCACGGGCACGGCGATACTCCGCTCATACGACAACGGCTACACCTGGACGGGCGATACAAGCGTTCCCTACTCCGGTCAGGTGGTTGCAAAGCAGGCAACCGAGGTCATCGACGGTGTACAGTTTTACACCGACCAGATGCCCGTTGCCGTTGAATTGCAAAACGGTATGATAGCCCTTGCGCTGGAAAGCCGTCTTAACCGCAATAACACCTACCGCATAACTATGGCGTACACAAGCGATAACTGGGCGGAAAGCATTCCCCTTGACGGCGTTGGCCCTGCTGATAAATTCACAAACAAGTTCGTCGGCACCGCGCCCTACATCGCACAGTTTGCATCGGGCGAGGTAATACTCCGCTACAGCAGACTTGACACCTCCACACTTCTGCTTGCCGACCCCACTGGTCACAAATTCTCCCAGCAGACAGTAAAGCTTGACAATATGCGCGGATGGGGTAACATCGAGCTTATAGATAACGAACACACTGCCCTTGCTTGCAGCACCGCAAGGTACAATGAGGGCAAGACCGACGAGCACCACCTCATCAACCTGCAAAAGGTCAACCTCAACCACTCCCTTACGATCGGCAGACACAACGTGACCGTTGACGGCAACGGTGCCGAATGGGAGGAAAACCGCGATGCGGCGTTTGTGGGTAGCGACTCGCAGGCGCAGATGAGCGTACGCTTCTCGCGCTGTGAGGCGGGGCTTGGCGTGCTTATCGACCGCCTTGATTACGATCTTACCTCCGAGGATTATTCGGCTGTAAGGCTCTCCCTTCCCGACAGCCGCTTCAACTATCTTGAAATAAAAGTATACGCAAACGGAACCTGCACTGCAACGAAAAAATATGACGGAAAAACAACGGAAGTTAATATAGATGAGTGCGCCGTTACCCTTTTCGGCACTCTTGATGACGGCACGGATACAGACGAAGGCTTCCTTGCCGAGCTTTTAATTCCCGCCGAGCTGTTGCCCGAGGAGCTTGGCGTATACCCCATGCTTTATAACAAGGACACCGACGGCGAGGGCGTAACCGACAAGCCCGATATGATAAACATAAATATAAACACGGAATGGATAAAGCTGAAATGAAAAAGAGAAGCAAGTTTTTTATGCTGATACTATCTTCCCTGCTTTTGGCATCCTGCGGCGGTGAATCTCTCGCTGTCACGACGTCTGTCCCCGACACTCTCCCACCGGAGCCCGCAAAGCCCTCGCTCTCGTCGTTTTACGAGCTTAATTCCGTGCATAAGGAGGGCTCGCACTCCGAGCTTTACAGCTATTCCTACATAGAGGCAGACTATCGCTCCGTAAATCATATCGAAAAGGACGTCAGCAAAACCGTTGAGCCCTATTACGTGCGCATAAAGGAGCTTTCCGACGGAAGCTTTATTATGCTCTTCAACGAGGTCAAAAACGGAGAAGGCGTACGAATGC
>JAFOAB010000223.1 GCA_017382555.1 Clostridia bacterium | reverse complement strand
CAGGACGTTGCCGGCACCTTTGAAATAGTTTCACCGAGAGGTACCGAGCTGTTTGACGCCGTGCTTATCGCCACGGGCGGAATTTCCTATCCGCTTACGGGCTCGGACGGCGACGGAATGCGCTTTGCCGAAAAATTGGGACACACCGTAATTCCCTGCCGCGGCTCCCTTGTGCCGATCGAGGCACGCGACCGCGCGCTGTGCGCGGAGATGATGGGGCTTTCGCTTAAAAACGTAGCACTCAAGATTGAGGACGGCAGCAAGAAGCCCCTTTACGAGGACTTGGGCGAGATGCTGTTCACGCACTTCGGCATCAGCGGACCGATGGTGCTTTCCGCAAGCGCCCACATAAGAGATAAGGATATCTCCGCACTTACGGCATATATTGACCTGAAGCCCGCGCTTGATATGCAGAAATTGGACGCAAGACTGCTCTCCGACCTTGCGGCGGCACCGAACAAGGACCTAATAAACCTCCTGTCAGGCCTCCTTCCCGCAAAGATGACGGAGTGCTTTGCTCGTCTTGCGGGCATAGATAAGCACAGAAAGGCAAATTCTATAACCAAGGAAGAAAGACGAGGTATGTGCGAGCTTTTGAAGCGCTTCCCCGTCCGCCTTTCGAAGCTGCGCCCCGTAGAGGAGGCGGTAATCACCGCAGGTGGTGTTTCCGTGAAGGAAATAAACCCGAAAACGATGGAATCCAAGCTTTGCCCGGGACTTTACTTTGCGGGCGAAACGGTGGATATAGATGCGCTTACGGGCGGTTATAATCTGCAGATAGCGTTTTCGACAGCAGCCGCAGCCGCAAGAGCCATCGCGTGGTCATAAAATGACGTAAATTTATAAATTCCTTTGGAATTTGCGATATGCCTGCGCAAGATTCTTCGCTTCATCCGCCTTGTCATCCTTGAGGGAGCAAAGCGACCGAAGGATCTTGGCGGACTTGCTCAAGAATGACAGCGCAGGCGCGATATGCGCTAACGCGTGCGATATATCTCCGATGCGATATGTCCCTTCGGGACGAGAAAGAGGACAAAACCAATGACTAAAACCTTAAAAATAGCCATAGACGGACCGAGCGGTGCGGGCAAAAGCTCCCTTGCCAAGGGTGTTGCCGCAAAGCTTGGGCTTACTTACGTAGACACGGGCGCACTTTACCGCACCGTGGGACTTTACGCGATCAGAAACGGCGTTGATGCCGCCGACAAGGCGGGCATTATCGCGCTTCTGCCCTCCCTTACCGTGGAAATGACAAACGAGGAGGGCGCACAGCACGTTTATTTGTGCGGTGAGGACGTTACGGATAAAATTCGCACGCCCGAGGTTTCGCACTACGCATCCTCCGTTTCCGCAGTGCCGGAGGTAAGACAATTCCTCTTCTCACTGCAGAGAGAGATTGCCGATAAGCGCGACGTAATTATGGACGGCAGAGACATCGGCACCGTTATTCTGCCCGATGCGGATCTGAAGATCTTTTTGACCGCAAGCGCAGAGGCGCGCGCGAGACGCAGATATGCGGAGCTGACGGAAAAGGGCATCAAGACCTCCGTTGAGGAGCTTATCGCCCAGCAAAACGAGCGCGATGCACGCGACAGCGGCAGAGACGTTGCCCCGCTTACACCTGCCGAGGATGCCGTTTTCCTTGATAATTCACAAATTTCGCTTGCCGAAACTATAGATGAGGTGATCCGCCTTGCCACAGAAAAACAGCTTACCGCAAAATAACAACGAACAGAAGACAAGCCGCTTCTACCGCAACTTCGTTGCCACCTTCCACGGGCTTGCGGAATTTTTGTGGCCGCATACGGCACACGGAAGCCTGACGCTTCCGGAGGGCGGATGCGTTATATGCCCAAACCACATCTCCTTTGCCGATATACCCGTTGTTTCCTGCGTTTTTCGCGGAAGGACGCTTAAATATATGGCAAAAAAGGAGCTGTTCTTCTGGCCGCTCGGCTGTCTTTTCCGTGCGCTCGGCGCTTACGCGGTGGACAGAAAGAAGGGCGACGTCGGTGCGCTGAAGACCGCCATATCCGTTGCGGAGGCGGGCGACTGCGCTGTTATCTTCCCGCAGGGACACCGCAACCCCGGTGTTGACCCTAGGGAGACGGTGGTACACGGCGGTGCTATGTTTGTTGCCAAAAAGGCAAACGTGCCGATAATTCCCGTGTATATTAAGGCGAAGAACAGAAGGGT
>JAFOAB010000222.1 GCA_017382555.1 Clostridia bacterium | reverse complement strand
GGGGACGCCCGCATTGCCTACGTTTATACCCGCGACGAATACGGGGTAGTTATAGGAGGAGCTTGCAACGGTGCACTTTACGTCCGCACCGATGGTAACGTTATGATAGTTACATACAAACATAACGCTGTTTGCCGTCATATTCAGGGTAATGGCATCAAAGCTGAAATCGCCGCCAAGGAATATGGAGCGGGACGTATCAAGCTTTGCACCCTTTGCGGCACGGTAATCCACACCGTTATAAACAGAGGTTACGGTGATAAGCTTGTCGGTATCGGGGAGGAACATATTGTAATCGATTGCGGTAGGACCGCAAACAACGATAGTTCCGCCACTCTTACGGAGAAGCGATACCGCCGCCGCAAGATCCTTTACAGCCGTCTCGGGCGTTGCACCGATGCCTTCCGCCTTACCGCTTCCGCTTACGAATACAACTCCGCTATCGGAAACCGCGGGAACGGTTACCTCCGCTTCAACACCGCGGATGCCTGCCTCGATAACCTTTGCTATCTCCGCGTAGCCCTCCTTGCCGGGGTGGAGTCTGTCGGCGGTGGTGTTCATATAAACGCTCATATATTCAAAGGTAAGACCGCAAACGTCGATAAATCCGCATCCTGCCGCCTCGGCAGTTTCCTTTACAAGTCTGCCCATCTCACCGCTTGAAAGCTGCTCTGCCATAGAGCTTGAGAGCGCGTGAATGTTTGTGCAAAGGTATACCTTCTGCACGGAGGAAAGCTCCTCGTAGCTCTTTACAAGCTCCTTGAGAGTTTCCTTAAACTCCGCCTTTGCGGCATCGCTGACCATATGGCGCATATCGTTCGTGCCGAGCATAATTACGACAACGTCGGGCTCAAACTGAAGGCTGTCGGGATACTGCGCGGTGTTTTTGTAGGAAAGCTGTGGACTATCCTTATAGGAGGTATTGAACTTGCTGTCCGCCTTAAGAACGTAAGAAGCGCCCTTGCCGAAGTTGCCGACGACGTAATTACTGCCGAGAAGCGCCTGAAGCTGCGCGGGATAGCTGTCGCGCTCCTTATCGTCAACACCGGTGCCCTGAGTTATACTGTCACCGATGCAGGCTATCCTGAGAAGATCTCCGTCGGAGGGCTTGAGGCTGTCAAGCGCATCGCGCACGGGCTCTGTCACAGGCTCTGTTACAGGCTCGGTTACGGGATTTGTGGCAGGATCTGTAGTAGGATCTGTTACGGGCTCGGTAACCGGGTCTGTTACGGTGTCAACTTGGGCCGCACATCCGCAAAGCCCCAACGTGAGTATCAGTATTACCGAAATAAGGCTCATAATGTTCTTGCTTTTCATAAGTTATCCTTCCTATTCACTTATTTAAGTCCAAGTGCTTCCGCTACGGTTTTTGCGATAACAGCGTAGCCCTCTTTTACGAAGTGAAGCCCATCGGAATAAATTCCGTTATTAATTACCTCGCTGATGGGCGTGTAAGCATCTATAACGGTCCAGCCGTTGTTTGCCGCCACTTCACGGATGATGGGGTGGATGTTATCTACGAGATTTTCGTTTTTATCCGCATTCTTCTCATAAGGCGGGCAAAGCATAAGGTAAACCTTAACGTTGGGATTTGCCGCCTCCATCGCCTTGCCGTAGCTTGTAAGCTCGTTTATAAACTCCGCCTTGAATTCCGCTTCCTTTGCGGGATTGCCCTGCGCCTTGTCAAGATATCTGGGGCTATCGTTCGTGCCAAGCATAATAATTGCTATATCGGGAGCGAATTCCTTGGCATCCTTAAATTTCTGCACGCTGCCGTAATGATATGCGTTCGTACCGCCGTTAAAGTATTCGCTGTCGTTTGTCAGAACGGTTGCGCCCGAGCGTCCGCAGTTAAGAACGTTATAGTTGCTTCCAAGCAGTGTCTGGAGCTGACCGGGATAGGAAAGCGCCGCTCTTTGCTCTGTGGCCACGCCTACACCCGAGGTAAGGCTGTCACCGAGGCAAGCGATCTTGATTGCATCAGCGGCGGGAACAACGGGGTCTGCGAGAGGCTCTGCGGGGGTAACGTCACCGTAGACCTCAAGACGCTTAATATCAATGTAATCACCGGGGTTTGCAAAGATTATAATTCTCAAAACGGTGGGAGCATTATCGGCGGTAATTTTGAATTCAACCGTGGTCCACCCGGAGAAGTCCTTGGAGGAAAGCTCGGCCGAGGAAACAACGGTAAAGTCGTGCTGCTTACCGTCAACAAGACGGGCAATAACCGCTCTGCCCTTGGAATCGGTGCAGGTATATCCGCCGTTAAGCTTGAAGGTAAGCCTGAAGGTGTACTCCGCGCCCTCGGTAAATACGTTATCCGCAAGGTTGATGTACAGCTGGCTGTAGGTATACGAGCCCTCGTTTGTAAATCTTACAAATTTTTCGCTACCCGCCGCTTCAAGGCTAACGCAAACCTTGTCTGCGCTCTTATTTGCATGCGCTGCAAGAGAGGAAATACCCTTCATCCCCTCAAGGGAAACACCCTTCTGGTCACCGGTTATACCGGAGATATCCTCCACGATAACGGAGGGATCAAAAACAGCTATAGCAGCATCCGACGAGTCATCGGGATCTATTGTGGGATCGGTTACGGGGTCGGTCACGGGTTCGGTCACAGGCTCGGTAACGGGCTCTGTTACAGGCTCGGGTGCGGATTCGGTCACCTCAAAATTTGCCGAAACAGTACCGCTTTCCGCATCCCAGCAGTCAACCGCCTTAATCTCAACGGTGTAGCTGCCCTTATCAAGCGCTATCTCGTAGGTAAAGGTCTTCAGCATTTTCGAAGAATCGGTAACACAGAAGAAATCTGTCAGTGCATAGATCTCCTTTACCTGCTTGCCGCTTGCATCCTTTACGGTGAAGGTGTAGTGATGCACGAAATCGTCATCCGTTGCCGCGGGGAAGGAAATCTTCGCCTTTCCCTTTTCAGCCGTAACGGTTATCTCACCCTGAAGCACGGGTGCCTTGTTTGCCGCCTCGCGACCGTCGCGGGTATAAGTCTCAAGGTGTGCACCGTCTGCCTGCGGATGCTCAAGATACCACGCATCCTTGATCTCCTCGTTCTGGGAGAACATAATGCGTGTGATCTTAACGTTGCCGTTTTCATCCACCTGAACCATAAGTCCGGTGGAAACGTCCTGATTATCCATTACGGGAAGGGTGTTTTCCACCATATTCTCGTACTTATCTATCTCGAACGCGGTGTTTGCGGTGGAGCCGGTATTTACTGCGGTAAAGCCCGTCTGCATAATGCAGCGCTCGTCAAAGATGGGGGAGTGAGTATGTCCGCTGAAGGTTATTACCTGCGGATACTTCTCAAGCACAGCACCGAGATTGGTGGAGCGCCATCTGTTGTGACCGGGCTCGAAATCGTCCTCACTACCGTATACGGTGTTTGCAACTGTGGGGTGAGTTACGAAGAACACGTACTGATCGGGGTTATCTTTGGTTATCTTTGCAAGAGTTTCGTCGATCCACTTAAGCACGTCCTCGTCAAACTCTCCGTACGGAGAAACAAGCGGCTCTGCAAGTATGAAGTGGTAGCCGTTTATTACTACGTGGCGGTAGCCCTTGTCAAGATTAAATGCGACGTCCTTTGCAAAATACTCCTGACCGAGGTACGTATCGTACAACGAGGGAAGCTTGGAAAGCTCACTTCTCGTATCGTGGTTACCGAGGGTAACAAGCACGTTGGTGCCAAAGGTGGAATTTGCAAATTCCTTGACGATTTTAGCAAATGCGGTCATTTCCAAATTTGCGGTCTTATCGCCCTTGGAATTATTGCTTATCATATCGCCCGCAATAACAACGGCATCAAGTCCGTCCCCGTCATCATCTTTTGCAAAAGCGAGAAGGGTGTTGAGCGCATTGGTAAACTTGGATTTGTTTTCCTGGGGGCTGACGGCAACGTGCACGTCGGAGATAGCACCGAAGGAAAGCACGATTTTGCTTTCGTCAAATTCCGTGGGACGTGCGAGCGCAGGCTCGGTCACAGGCTCCGTCACGGGCTCCGTCACGGGCTCCGTCACGGGCTCGGTTGCGGGTGCGTCGGTAGCAGTAGCATCCGTTGCGGGTGCATCCGTTATCTGTCCATCGGTAACGGGCTCCGTCTGCGTGGCAGAGCCGCCGCAGGATACAAGCGCTCCCATACACATCATCATTGCAAGCATAATACAAATTACTCTTTTCATATTTTCCTCACTGTCTAAACCCTACGGGCTTAGAGGTATATTTTTTGATTTCAGCAAGCGCCTTTTCGTTTTCCGCACGAGGTGCGGGGCGAAGGTCGGAAAGGGTATAGTCCTTACCGAGCTCGGCATACTTGGAAACGCCGAGGCGGTGATACGGCAGAAGCTCCACTCCCTTAACGGGAAGTGCCTCCGCAAGCTCTCCGAGCGCGCGATAAAACTCCGCATTCATATTAACGTCGGGGATAAGGGGCACACGCACGACCGTTTCGGTGAGAGCAGATGCCTGCTTCAGGTTTTCAAGAATCAGCTCGTTGCCCTTGCCCGTATATTTTTCGTGCTGTGCGCTGTCGATAAGCTTAATATCAAAATACACGCGTTTAACCCTTGCGGCAATTTTTGCAAAGCTGTCCTTATCCGCATAGCCGCAGGTCTCTATCATCACGCTGATATTTTCCTTTTCAAGGCGATCGATAAGCGCCAAAACAAAATCCGCATGAGCGGTGACCTCACCGCCCGAAAGGGTAACGCCGCCGTTTGAATCTTCGTAATAATCCTTATCCTTCAGGATAATTTCCATCACGTCGTCAACGGTGTATTTTTTGCCGGCCACCTTTATTTTATCAAAGGCGCAAAGGCTTTCACACTCTGCACAGTGTCCGCACTTTTCCTCGTCGGCAACTATTCTGCCGTCTTTAAGGGAAAGCACACCGCGCTCGCATTTATCGATGCATCTTCGGCAATCGGCACAGCCGTCCCACGGCTTGATGAGAAGCTGTGGGGTAAAGCTCTGGCTTTCGGGATTACAGCACCACGCACAGCGAAGCGGACATCCCTTGAAGAAGACGGTGGTGCGTATTCCGTCACCGTCAAAAAGGCAGAAGCGCTGAATATCAAAGATATTTGCGGTAATTTCGTTTACCATTTTGCGCCTCCCGACTCCTGACACGTACGCTCGATTATATCGTTTTGCAGGGCACGCTCTATCGTTGTAAACAGAACGGAGAAGCCCGCAACGCGCACCATAAGCGTGGGATATTTTTCGGGATGCACCTGCGCATCGCGAAGCATTTCGGCATCAAACACGTTGAACTGAATGTGCTGACCGCCGTGCTTGAAGTACGTGCGCACAAGGTCCGCGATCTTTTCCTTATTTTCGTCGGTAAGGAAGTTGGGGGTTAGGCGAAGATTCAGCAGACTGGAGCCGAGCATCTTGGAGGGTGTGAGCTTAACAACGGAGTTAAGAAGCGCGGTAGCACCGAGCTTATCCCTGCCGTGCCCTGCGGAAACACCGCCGTCCGCAAGATTGTCAAACGCTTTTCTGCCATCGGGAGTTGCACCCGTATGCTTTGCAAACAATACGTTTGAAGCGATGGTGTAAAGCGCAAGACGGTACTTGCCGCCTCTGGGACTTTCGTACTTATTTACCTCATCGTAAAGGAAATCAACGAGATCCTTGCCTATAAGGTCTACGCTGTCGTCATCATTGCCGTACTTTACGGACTTGTTCTGCAGCAGATTGCGCAGATACTCATCACCCTCGAAATTATTGAGAAGTGCTTCCTTCAGCTTTTTGAAGCTTACGGTCTTTTCATCGTATACAAATTTCTTGATGGCGATTATGGAGTCGATAACGTTCGGCACGGCAACCATCTGCAGGGTGGTGGAATTGTACTTTGCACCGCCGTTGAGGTTATCTCTTCCCTTCTCCGCACAGCCCTTGATAAAGGCGGAGGTAAAGGGGGTGGGCACGTATTTACCGTGCAGGGCGTCAAGGATATCGTCGCCCTTTACGTTTTGGCAAAGATAGTGTGCAAGCTGTGTCTTAAACGCCGCATAGAACTCCTCAAAGCTCATATCGTCGACGTTGCCCGTCTTAAAGGGGAATTCCCTCTTGGATACGGGGTCAAAGCCGTCAAACATCGTAAGCTCCAGAACCTTTGCCACGTTCAAGAATCCACCGGTAAGCCAAGGCTCCACGTTTCCGTTGCCCGTGGTCTCGGAGCAGCCTACGATGGTGTAATCGTTCGCTTCACGCTCGTTATAGCCCATTGCAAGCATATTGCCGATAAGGGTCTTATCGTTAAACATTGCGGGCATACCGCCGCCTATACGCACGGTATCAAGCGCAGCAAGGAGGAACCTTTTATCCGCCTTCTCGTTCCAACGTATGGAAAGGGAGGGCTGCGGCAGAGCTATCTGACGGGTTGCCTCAAGGCAGAGGTAGGAAAGATCGTTTACAACGAGCTCGCCATCCTCATTTATGCCGCCGACTATAAGATTCTGGAACATCGGGTAGCCGCCGAAGGCAATGGTGCTGACCTTATCCCTTATCTTATTCAGCTCAAAGAACTTAAGCCAGAGGAAGTGAAGCGTTTCCTCAAGCTCCTCGCGCGTTTTGCCCTTTTTAAGATCGCTTTCGTAGAAGCTGTACATATACTGGTCAAATCGACCGGGAGACATACTGTGACCGCTGGATTCGAGATGCAGGGCAAGGTGGATCATCCAGAAGGACTGCACAGCCTCAAAAAACGTCTCGGCAGGCTCGTAGGGCACCTTATTAAGCACTCTTGCAATCTCCAGAAGCTCCGCACGGCGCACCTCGTTTGTCTCCGTCTTTGCCTCTTCTGCCGCAAGTACGGAATAACGCCTTGCGTAGGTGCATACCGCGTTTAAGGTAATATCAAGCGCATCGTAATAATCCGCATTTTCCTCGGTGCGGTGCTTGTTTGCGTTTTCCATTACGCCCTTAATACCGTTTTCAAGGAAGGAGCGGTAATCTATAACAAGATGGCCGATACCCGAGCGCATGGAGGTAAGTATAAATACAAGAGATGCGGCGGCATCCTTCTGCTCTTCCGTCATTTCAAGAGAGGCGTAGTGCGCAACCGTCTTATCCTGCCAATAGGGATAGATATCCCTAAGGCTCGCCTTTGCCTCCTCGGAGATAACGAATCTGTCCGTATTTCTGTCGGCAAGACCGTCCATCTCGTTGATGAGGAAGGTCATATCGTACTCCGGATACACCTGGCATCCGCGGGCCTTACCGCTGAGCGCACCGACGATCATCTCCATTTCGCCTATATGGATATCTATGTTCTCCATAATATCCTTAAAGGCAATGGCGCGGCGAAGGATATAGGGCATACCCTCCGTTTTTTTGTAGCTCTCCGTAATTATCTCCGCACGGGTGGAAAAAACCTCCGGTGGGAAGGAGCATATAAAGTCTTTTAAGCTTTTAATTCTTTCAGTTATCATATTCGTAAATAATCGCAGGAAATATGAAAAAATGGCTGGAACGGGCAAACATCCACCCTTGAGGCGAAACGAACCCCGCAAGGGGTGAGAAGCGCCTTGGCGCCAAATTCGCTTGCGAATTTGCTGAAAATGGCGTACGTCGAGGGTGGATTTTGTCCCGTAGCAAAAAGATTTAATTAGAAAAACTCTTCATGAGTTTTTCTTTCCTCTTCTGTTGTCGTTAGAGCAAAGAAACTCCGATGATTTCTATATCTTTTCTCTTTTTGCGTTCCAGCCTGTTTTTACATTTCCTCAAGCATTTTCTAAAGCTTTCTTCTTCTGTGCAAGCTCGTATGCAACCTCAATGCATATCTGCTCCTGACCCTCGGTGCATCCGCGCAGACCAATGGTCTTGATGATGTCTCTGGGGTCTACGCCGTACTTTTCTCCCGCACGTCTTGCGAAGAGAAGGAAGCTGGAGTAAACGCCGTAGCCGAGCATGATCTGGTCGCTCGTAAGCTCCTGAGGTCTGGGCATAATGGGCTTGAGATACTTGTCGCCCACGTCCATTGCCTTGTAAAGGTCTACGTTGGTCTTGTAGCCCTTTCTCTCAAGCGCAAGAACGAACGGCTCGATGGGGCAGTTACCTGCGCCGGCGCCGAAGCCCTTAAGGCAGGCGTCAATATAGGTACAACCCGCGTCAACAGCTGCAAGGGAGTTTGCAACCGCGAGCTGCATATTGTTGTGTGCGTGGAAGCCGATCGGTACGTCAACGCGCTTGCAAACCTCAAATACGCGCTCGTAAACCTCCTCGGGAAGAGCGGATCCACCGCCGTCAAGGAGGTAGATTACCTCTGCACCGAGCTTCTCGGACTGCTGAGCGTAGAATACGGTCTCCTCAACGGAGAGGAACTTTGCAAGGGGAAGAACGGCCCAAGGGGTAAGGCCCATCTCCTTCGCCATACCGATGTGCTGACGTGCGATATCGCACTCGGACATCTGGGTAGCGAATCTTGCAACGCTTACGCCGTTTTCAACAGCCATCTTAAGATCGTATCTGGTTCCGATACCGGGAAGGGTGATAACGCAGAGCTTTGCGTTATGAACAACGGGGTTGACCGCCTTCATGTACTCCTCGTCGGTAGCGGCACCGAAGCCGTACTGAATGGAGGAGCCGCCAACGCCGTTACCGTGGCCGAACTCTATGTAGTCAACACCGATGGTGTCTATCTGCGCTGCGAGATCAGCCATCTGCTGTGCAGTGAACTGATGGCTCATTGCATGGGAGCCGTCGCGCAGGGTAAGGTCAACTATATTGATCTTCTTCATTAATTTGCGCCTCCTTCTTTAAGAAGAGCCTCTGCAATTCCCTCGCCGACTGCGAGAGCCGCACTGGTCTCTATATCAAGGTTTCCGCTGTACTTGGGCAGGTGGTCACCCGCACCCTCGATCTCGATCATGGTGGTTACCTTGTTTCCGTCGATCGTAGGCGGAATCTTAAGGCGGTAGCCGGGAACGTATTCCTGAACTCTTGCAACCATATCGTTTACAGCCTTTGTGATCTTCTCTTCATCGGGATCGTCAACAAGGCAGTAGATGGTGTTGCTCATCATGATGGGGGGCTTGGAGGGGTTGAGCAGAATGATAGCCTTAGACTTCTTTGCTCTACCAACCTCGCGGAGTGCTCTTGCGGTGGTGATGGTAAATTCGTCGATGCTGTCACGGGTACCGGGGCCTGCGCTCTCACGTGCGATGCAGGCAACGATCTCCGCATACTCAACGTTACATACGGTGCTGAGTGCGTATACTATCGGAATAGTAGCCTGACCGCCGCAGGTGATGAGGTTGAGGTTAGGCTCGTTCTTATACTCCTGAAGGTTTACGGGAGGGCAAACGTACGGACCTACAGCCGCAGGGGTGAGGTCGATCGCGATCATGCCCGCCTCCTTAAGCTTGGGTGCGTGTACCATATGCGCGCTTGCAAGGGTAGCATCAAATACGATCTTGATGTCCTTGTGCTTGATAAGCTCGTCAATTCCCTGATTGGTGGTGGGAATGCCTGCCTCCTCGGCAACGTGAAGGTGCTTGGAGCCCTCGTTACCTACCATCAGCGCAAGCTCCATATTCTTGCTTCTCTTGATGATCTTTTTCATCAAATCAAGTCCGATATTACCGGGACCGATAATGGCTACGGGTATTTTCTTATCCATTTTATCCTCCTCAGTTGTTTTGTAATGCAATTTTTGCATTATATTATTTTCTTTGTATACATTCTACAACACAAGTTATCTGCGTTAAAGAACAATTATTGACTATTACTGTACAATTCTTGTCATTCGTACTGTTTTGTGGCACGTCCCATAAGGGCAAGATATTCCGAAATCACCGAATCGGGACTCATAATGCGGATGTCCGAGCCAAAGGTTGCCACCCAAGAAAGAAAGACGGGACCGAGCATTACCTTAACAACGATATCAAAATGCTCCGCATCCGCCACAAAGAAGGTCGTTTCCTTGCCGAAGCGGTCCACCATTACGTTTGCAAGGCTGTTGTGGCAGCGCAGACGCACCGTCTCCTCCTTGCCGTCGAACATACCGAAGGTCTCTTTGGAGTAAAGTGCGGTATCAACACCCGCAAGCTCCTCCCCGCCCTCGCGGAGCTCGTCGGAAACGCTCATCTCCACCATTCTGTCAACGCGGTAGTGGCGCTTACGACCGCTTGCCGAATCGTAGGCGATGAGATAGTAATTCTCGTCATCCCACATCAGCGCCCACGGGCTTACAGTGTAGATGCGCCCACCGTGGCGAAGCACCTTTTCCTTTTTTTCGTTCCAATCGAAATATTTAAAGCTTATCTTCTTATTTTCCGTCATTGCGCTGTGAATGTAGTCAACGGAATAATATATACTCTCGTTCATCGTCTTTATACGGTTGGAAACGTACACCTGACGCCGCAGCTGCTGTGCCTGCGCACCGCTTGCAAGCGACTCGAGCTTTTCTATCAGCTCCTCGCTTTTCTTTCTTGTAATGAACTTTGACGCCTGAACCGAATCCACAAGCAGCTTCAGCTCCGCTATTTCAAAGGTGCGGCTGATGAGATGATAGGTAAGCCCGTGGTCGGGGCCCTTGCGCTTCTCGATATCCACACCGAACTCACACAGCGTTTCTATATCGCGGTAGATGCTTTTGCGCTCCGCCTCAATGCCCATATCCTCAAGGCCTGCTATTATTTGCGCTGTGGTAATTCCGTTTTTTTCATCCGTTTTTTCGTACAGCATCCGAAGCACGTGAAGTATTTTCGCTCTATGGCTTTCATTTCTTGGCATTTGTTGCCTCCGTGCGCTGATATGCAAGGCGCTCGTCCCCGCTTGCGAGATAAATTATACCGCAGTACTCAAATCCGTTTTTCCGAAGTGCCTTTTGCATAGGAATATTATCGCGGTGGGTGTCTATCTTCAGGCTTTTGCACCTATCAAAGCACCAATCGAAGCAGAATGCGGTAACGCCCTTTCCGTGCGCCCTCTCCGATACGGCAATGCGATGGATAACACCGTATTTTTCGGCATTTTTCCACTCACCCTCGTATATGCGCGCATACGTCGGGTCATCGCCGAAGAAGTAGCAGAAAACGCATAATATCTCCTCGCCGTCAACACACAGATAAAGGCGCTCAAGCGCTATATCCTCGCGTATTACCTCCTCGCTCGGATAGCCGTTCGTCCACTGGTTCATATTCCCGCTTGCTCGCATAAATCTGCGCGCCGCCTCGTATATCGCCTCTATCTCCGCAACGTGCCCTTCCTCTGCCCTGATTATCTGCATATCACCACCGCCCTTCACCTCGATTTTAACACACATTCGCAAAAATATCAAGAAAAAGAAAACGGCGGTGCAAGCACCGCCGTCATCAAATTGCTCCAACCGCCGTCATCCTCGAGCGGAGAGCTCGCAAGATTCTTCGCTTCGCTCAAGAATGACCATTGCGAGCCCGCAGTGAATGATCTGCGGTTGGAGATTTCTAATGATACCGGAGGGCTTGCCCGCCGTTTTTAATGTTGTTAATTAAGATATAACCTTTTTGATCTCCTCCGCGAGGTGCTCCGCGATAGTGCGGTGGCCGGGGCGGAGGGGGTGGAGGGGCTCCACGGGGACCCAGCCCGTTGAGTCGATGAAGTGGATGCTTTCGCCGTTTTCGGCATTGTATTCGGCAATGAATTTGCCGAGGCGCTCGTGGAACGCACCGCAGAATGCGGAAAGCGAGAAGATGATCGCATTGGGGTTATGCTTACGCAGTATCTTCAGCATCTCGCCGTATTTTGCGATATACTCATCCTCCGTATGTATGCGGTCGTTCGCGCCGTGGTTAAGCACGATAACGTCGCAGGAATGGGTGATGGGAGAGCCCTCGTAATTGAAGGGGTAGGATATGGGAGCCGCAGGTACTCTGCCCTTGCCGGGGCGGGTGAGTCCCACCGCACCGAAGCCGCAGATATAGGGGCGCATATCAAGCATTTCCGCCGTAAGCCATGCATAGGTTGCCGTGGCATCATCCTGAAATGCACGGTTATGCTCGTCGATATCGCATGCGGGTGCTTTTGCGTAATCAATATCCACAAGCACGCCCTCGGTGATGGAATCGCCGACAAACTCGATGGTTGTACGGTTATCTGGTGCAAGAGTGCCGCACTCAGCTGCCGCATAGCCGCAAAGGGAAAGCGCATTGTGTATCGGAAGTCGCCAACGGCTCAGCGCCTCGGTGCTTGACTTATACACTACTCTGCAGATATGCTCCCCCTCGGGTGCAAACACGCGCAATCTGCGGTCAAGCGAGGTCTCCTGAATCGCACCACCGTCCGTCTGTACAAGAACGTGGGGATATGGATGCTCGTTTGCCTCTAAATCAAACACAAGCTCCAGAATGCTTCCCTTCCACGCAATTTCGAAATACGCACCGGGGTTCGTTGTCCTCGCACAGCTATCGCTTCTCGTATCCCATCTGCCGGTAAGACGGACGGAGGGATCGCGGTATGAATAGAAATTCTGCATATTATTTACCGTCTGCTATAACCTTGTCTACTGCCTTCTTCATAACCTCCGCAAGCTTAACGTAGCCTGCGTTGTTGGGGTGAAGCTTGTCCTGATAGTAGGTGGTGGTTCCGTAAGGCTTGTACTCCGTATAAGCATCGTAAAGAACGACGAATTCCTTAAATTCCTCTGCCATCTGCTTCTGCACGGGGATTATGTAATTTGCGACCTGCTGGGTCCTTTCGGGCTTATCCCAGCGGTAGAGCGCGGTGGTCATAATAATGGTCGCATCGGGGAAGCGCTTGTGCATATCCTTGAGCATGAGTCGGTAATAGGAAATAAAGTTCGCCTTACCATCGGGCATGAGCGAAGCGTTGTTCGTTCCGAGCGCAAGCACGATAATATCGGGATCAAACTGAACAAGTGCGTTATACACGCAGGATTCAAGATATTTGTTGTAGCTTGAGCCTACGTAGGAGCCGGGGTAACCGAAGTTACCTACAACGGCATCTGTGCCGTACATCTTCTGAAGCTGGGTGGGATAGAAGTAATTTTCCTTTGCGTAGGTATATCCGCCCTCTACCGCATCCTTCGCGCAGGTACCGAAGGTAATACTGTCACCGCAGCAAGCAATTCTCAAGGGGCGCTCGTAATTGGTTGCGGAGGAGTTTACGGTGTCAAAATAAAGTGCCTTGGAGGTGTCGGGAACTGTTGCGGTGGTAGCGCCGAGCATACCGAACGCGCTGAAGGTTACGCTATCGCCAAAGCTTCCTCCGGTAATATTAAGCGTGTAGCTGCCGTATGCGGAGGTATCACCGGGCACCTGAAGCGCATTGATAACGGATGCGTTCGTGAAATCACCGCCCGTAACGTTTATGGTTATATCCGCCTCAAAGCGTACGTCCTTACCGAACTGGGTTCCGTCGGTTCCCTTTTTGTCGGTATCCGCAGTGAAGTTATAGTATCTTCCAACCTTACCGGTTGCGAAAACGGGACAGCTTACGGTACCGCCGGAGATATTAAGGGTAACGGTACCCTTGGAGTAGTTGTGGCCTGTTGCGGCAATAGCGAGGCCCTCGATATCGTCTGCCTTTGCCTTGGAGGTAAAGGATGCGGTTCCACCGATATTTATGACCATATTGCCCTTATATGTAGCCATGGGAGAGAAGTATCCATCGCGGTAGTTACCGCCGATCAATGCATCCCAATCACCGGAATTGACGGTTACGGTAACGTCGCCCTCATAGGAGAACTTCTTTGCGGTGTGCCTTGCGTCATCCTTGATGGAGGTGTTGGCAACGTTGTAGCCGACAACGAGATTTATGCTCTTTGCCGAGCTGTTTACAACCTCAACGTTTTCACCGATCGTGACGTTATGGAAGTTGAAGCAGAGATTTGCGCTTGAGCCGGTGGAGCGAATCTTGATATTCTCAAACACCACGTCGCAGTTTACGGACATTACGTAGCCGATGCGGAACGCCGCGCCGTACTTTTCAATATAATCCACTCCGTCGTGTACTGCGGTAATGGTAACGGTTCCGTCATACTTCGGAAGCTCATCCTCAAGATCCACCTTTACGGGAGCCATAATAACGATCTTGGTTCTGTTCTCCTCAAGGAGCTTAAACGCCGCCTCGTAGGTGTTAACCGCGGTTGCGGGAGTAAGACCGTCGTTTTCATCGTTGCCGGACTCGCCGTCAAGATAAATGACCACCTCGGGCGGAGGGGGTGCCTCGGTTACGGGCTCCGTTGTTACGGGCTCGGTTGCGGGCTCGGTCGTTTCGCTTACTGCGGGAGTACCTCCGCAGGCTGCAAGCGAGGTAAGCATCAGCATTGCAAGCATAATGGCAAGCATCCTTTTCATCATTGTTCTTCCCCTTTGTAAAGTAATAGAAAAATGTTTATATCCTATTATACAAAGCGGGGAAAAATATGTCAAGCATAAAAGTGTAACGAATGTTAAGAAAAATGTAGTTGCCCCCGTCTAAAGTTCGGAGAGGCATCTTATCGCATCGCCCGTACAGACCGTTTTGCAATGCTCGCGCACAAATTCCTCGCAAAATGCAAAATCCGTCACTTCCCCATCCTTATTTGAGAATTTCGATGCGTGCTCCGCATCAATAATGAGAAAGGCACCGATTTCCCCGATGCAGGCATCGGCACGGAGGGCTCGGTCCATAACGCGGCAAGCGGCAATCAGCGCACCGACAGAGGGAAAGCGCACAACGCAAGCACCGGGCGCTTTGCTCTCGCACACGCCAAGGCGGCTTATTATCATATCGCACACTCCGTGTGAGCGCAAAAGCCTGACGGAAACACGCTCTCCGCAGTAATCGATGCCCGATTCGCTTTTCACAGCCTCAAGCAGCCTTCTGAGGGTTCCTCTCGCGGCGCCGTTCTCCGCCTCCGCGGTGGCATCAATGCCGTATTTTTCCGCCTCCTCATCGCTCATCTCCACACGCACGTTGTTCGCGCTTATCCTTATAACTCTCATACCATCACCTCCGCTCTTTTACTGACAGTATAGCAGAGGTGTTGTTTTTTGTTACTCCCGCTTTGCGGTTCTGAAAAACAAGCGCTTCAGCTTTTTGCCGTCAAACGGGATGAGGGGGTAAAGATAAAAACGCGTGCCTGCGACCGTTTTGTTTGTGCATAGCATCAGCACGATAAGACCGATGCCCCCAAAGAATCCGAAAAAGCCGAAAAGCGCGGAGAGGATAACGAGCATTATGCGCAAGAATTTAAAAGCAAATCCAAGCTCCACTCCCGGCTGTGCGAAGCTGACCACGGAGACGAATGCCATATAAAGTATTACCTCCGGTATCATCCAGCCGACCTCCACGGCAAAATCTCCGAGTATCAGCCCCGCAATTGCGGACAGCGAGCCCGCAAGAAGCGAAGGGGTATTCAGCGAGGCGAGCTTCAATGCATCTATAATAAAATCCGCAAGCAAAAGCTGTGCGGCAAGCGGTAGCCTTGCCTCCGATGACGGCACAAGAAAGCTTAACCACTCGGGCAGTATTTCGGGGCGATTTACAAGCAAAAGCCACAGCGGAGTAAAGAACACGGTAAGCAAAAATGCGATATGCCGAACGATGCGCAGATAGCAGCCCGTAAGCGGCGGAAGTGCGTAATCGTCCGTTTCCTGCATGAAATCAAATACAGATGTCGGAAGTATCATTGCCGAGGGTGAAGTGTCGCAAAAAACCAGCACGTTCCCCTCGATAAGCTGTGCGGATGCGGTATCGGGGCGCTCCGTATACCTGACCTTGGGGAAGGGGTTATACCACCGTCTTTTCACCAACACCTCGGCAAGGCTCTGCTGACCCATTGCAAGCGCATCGCAATCCGCGCGGCGAAGCATATCCTTTATTTTCGATACGAACACGGGGTCTGCGCGCCCCTCCATATACGCAACGCAAACGTCCGTTTTTCCCACCCTGCCGACCGAGATGTAGGAGAAGGTGAGGGCGGGATCCCTTATCCTTCTGCGCACAAGGGCTGTGTTGAAAATAAGTGTTTCCACAAAGCCGTCGTGCGCCCCCTGAAGCACCTTATCCGTCTCCGGCTCCGAGGTCGTACGCGCGGGATAGGTGCGCGCATCTATGATAACACCCCATCCGCCAAAGCCACTTCCAAGCATCACGGCGGCACCCGAAAGCACGGCGCGGCACAGCTCGTCCGTATATCCGCACGCCTCCGCCTCCACGTACGGAACGTGGCGTTTAATAAATTCTGCGGCATCGCACAGCTCGCCCTTTACGGTGTAAAAATGCTGTATGAGCTTAAAAAGGGTATCATCCTTTATAAGGCCGTCAACGTAGTAAAGGGTAAGCTCGCCCGCCTCAAGCGCTACCGTTTTCTTGATTATATCAAAGCTACTGCCCACGCGTAGCATCTCGCTCATCATCTCCGTATTTTTACGGTAATCCTCGCAAAGCACCGTGCTTTCCGCCATTTTTCCACCTCTTTTGCCATATTAATTAGGTTTTTATCTATTCGTAATTTCGATATACCGTATTTGTAAATATGGTATATCTAATCATATCTTGAAGTTCTATTCGCTTTTTGTGCGTTTTTTGTCGTCCTGCGCCATTTTTCGGAGACATTCGAGCGCCTCTCCGATGCCGCCGATCTCATCGATCAGCCCAATGCCGACTGCAAGCCTTCCGTCAATTATACTTCCGACATCATTTGCCATCTCGTCCGTGTTCATCATCATTCTTCTCAGCTCCGCCTTATCCGCCTTGCTGTGGGAGGCAAGAAAATCCAGTATCCTTTCCTGCATCCTTTCAAAATAATAAAAGCTCTGCGGAACACCGATAACCGTTCCGCTGGACCGGACGGGGTGGATGGTCATGGTTGCGCTTTCAACAATAAATGATCTGTCTGCACACACGGCAAGCGGAATGCCTATGCTGTGTCCTCCACCAAGCACGAGGGATACCGTGGGCTTTGTAAGCGAGGCTATCATCTCCGCTATCGCAAGCCCCGCCTCGACGTCTCCGCCCATCGTGTTGAGAACCACAAGCACCCCCTCCACCTCCGCATCCTGCTCTACCGAAACAAGCAGGGGAATGAGATGCTCGTACTTCGTTGCCTTTTGCGAGCTGTCGAGTATATAATGCCCCTCCACCTGACCTATTATCGTAATACACGCAAAGCGCTTGTCCGTTACCGCACCGAGCTTCTCCACCGTCTTCCGTGCTTCGGAATTTTCTGCGCCATCGCATTCCTCGTCCTGTGTTTTCGTTTCCTCGTTCATATCTGTCCACTCCTCTTTTTTCGTTAGTATAACCAAGACGCGAAGCGAAATACGCGAAGCTTGTGAGTGAAATATTTTTCACGCCGTGTGGAATACTCTTTAAAAAAACTAACGGGGAGAATTTTATGAATGTTTTAAAGGAATGCGAGGGGATTTCCGAGGAGCTTATTTTACACAGGCGCACCGTCCACTCGCTTGCGGAAACGGGCTTTGATATCCCGAAAACTATTGAATATATCTCAAGCGTGCTGAGAAAAAACGGCATCGAGCCGAGGCATTGCGGTGGTGGAATAATTGCGGATATAGAGGGAAAAAGCGCGGAGAAAATAATTCTGCGCGCCGATTGCGATGCGCTTCCGATAGCCGAAAAAAGCGGGCTTCCCTTCTCCGCCTCAAACGGCTGCGGGCATCTGTGCGGACACGATATGCACACCGCAATGCTGCTTGGCGCGGCTAAAATCATCGAAAAAAACAAGCACCGCCTCACGCGCGGTGTAAGGCTTGCTTTTCAGGGAGCGGAGGAAACTCTCAGTGGAGCGAAAAGGATGCTTGAATGCGGTGCGGCGGACGGAATATGCGCCGCCTACGGTATGCACGTTTTGCCCGCTGTGCCCTTTAAAACGGGAACGGTAATTCTTCCGCCCGACGGTGCTTGCGCTCCCTATGCGGAATTTTTCCGCATTACGGTAACGGGCAGAGAAAGCCACGGAGCGGCACCCCACGCGGGCAGGGATGCACTGCTTTGCGCTTCCCGTACCGTCTGTGCGCTTGAATCGCTTATTTCCCGCGAAAGCGACCCGCAGATCGCCTCCTGCCTCACCGTCGGCTCTCTCCACGCCGGAAATGCCGCAAATGCCATTTGCGGCACTGCGGTAATGGAGGGCACGCTTCGCACCTTTGACCGCGAGCACGCAAAATACCTTTCCGTGCGGCTTGCGGAATGCGCAAAATACACCGCATTGGCAAGCGGATGTGTGGCGGTGACGGAGATACTTTCCTCCTCACCTGCGCTTATAAACAGCTCTGACCTGCTTACACGAGCCACCGAGCTTTTTCGCCGCGAATTGCCGTACGTGCTTTCCTCGCACGAGGCAAAAATGCAAAAAAGCATCGGCGGCAGTGAGGATTTTGCTTATTTCAGCCAAAAGATCCCTTCCCTCTTTTTCAGCCTGTCCGCAGGGGATACGAATTTTTCCCCGTACCCGCTTCACCACCCCGCTGTACGCTTTGACGAGGGCTGTCTGCCGTACGGATGCGCCGCACTCTGCGCCCTCGCGTTCGACGAAAATGGCGGAAAAGATTGACAGAAAGCTATATATATAGTATAATGGCAATGTATATCCACAATATGCAGTAATTTTTCCACGAAAGGATACACCCTATGAAATGTCCCGCTTGCGGCCATGCGGAAAGCAAGGTGCTTGACAGCAGACCGATAAACGAAAACGCAAGCATACGCAGACGCCGCGAATGCCTTGCATGTCAAAGACGCTTTACTACCTATGAGGTTGTCGACAACATCCAGATCATGGTAGTAAAAAAGGACGGAGCGAAGGAATTCTTCGACCGCCACAAGGTGGTTGCGGGTATTCTTAAGGCTTGCCACAAGCGACCCGTGGATGCGGAAGCACTCGCCACCGAGGTGGAGACCGAGTTCACCAACTCCCTGCGCGGTGAGGTAACCTCCGACGAAATAGGAAAAGCGGTGCTGCAGAAGCTCCGCAAGCTTGATGCCGTATCCTACATCAGATACGCATCCGTATACCGCGATTTTGACGATATAAAGAGCTTCCTTGACGAGCTTGAAACAATAAACAACAACGAGAACAAATAATGACCATACTTTCGGTATCAAACGTGTCCCTCGCCTTCGGCACGGACGTTATACTTGAGGATATCAGCTTTTCGGTAAATGAAGGAGACAGGGTGGGTGTTGTCGGCCGTAACGGCGCGGGCAAGACCTCCCTTTTCCGTATTCTTCTCGGCGAGGAGGACCCTACAACGGGCTCCTTTGCCTACGCCAGAGGAAAGACGGTTGCCTGCCTTGAGCAGAATTCGTGCGCAGATGCGGACCCGGATCTCACCGTAACCGAATATATGTACCGCGGTGTACCCGAGATAATTGCGCTGGAGGCGGAAATTGCCGCCACAGAGCGCCGTTTGGAGTCGGAGGGCGGTGCTTCCCTTGCGAGCCGTCTTAACGACCTGAACGAGAAATTTACCGCCCTCGGCGGCAGACATTACAAGAGCAGATGCGACAGCCTGCTTACTAAAACGGGCTTTACCGCCGTTGATGCGCAAAATCCTCTTTCCGCCCTTTCCGGCGGTCAGCGCACACGCCTTGCGCTTGCGCGTATACTGTTTGCCGAGCCCGACGTGCTGATGCTGGACGAGCCGACGAACCACCTTGACGCGGACACGCTTTTCTGGCTCGAGGGCTTCCTTGCACAGTACAAAAAAACGCTTATCGTTATCTCCCACGACAGATATTTTCTTGACCGCGTAACAAACAAGACGCTGGTTGTGGAAAATCTGCACGCAAAGCTCTACCCCGGAAATTACTCCAAAACGGAGGAATTAAGGGACGCAGAGCGCGCATTTGAGGAAAAGCGCTGGAAATTACAGCAAAAGGAAATTGCGCGCATCAAGGCACATATAGAGCAGCAGAGGCGATTTGGACGCGAGCGCAACTTTGTTACCATCGCGAGTCGCGAAAAGGCGCTTGCGCGTATGGAAAAGTACGCACGCCCCGTAGCAGAGCAGCGCAGTATGCGCCTTGAATTCAAGGCGGGTAATACAAGCGGAAACGACGTGCTGACAATTCGCAAGCTTGCAATGGGCTTTGAGGGCAAGCCGCTGTTTTCCGAGGTTGATCTCGATATTAAGCGCGGTGAGCGACTTTTCGTCGTAGGTGCGAACGGTGTGGGCAAATCCACGCTGATGCGCATAATTTGCGGTAAGCTTTCCGCAAACAGCGGAAGCATCATCCACGGCGTGGGTGTTAAAATCGCCTACTACGATCAGGAAAATCACGGTATAAACGGCGCAAACACCGTTTTCGACGAGCTTGCGGACGCTTATCCACAGAAAAAAGAGGGCGAGATCCGCTCTCTGCTCGGTGCATTTCTATTCTGCGGTGAGGACGTTTTCAAATCCGTTGCCAATCTTTCGGGCGGGGAGAGATGCCGCCTTGCCCTTGCCAAGCTGATGTGGTCGGGTGCTAACCTCCTCATCCTCGATGAGCCGACAAACCACCTTGATATCAACTCCAAGGAGGCACTTGAGGCGGCACTTGAGGAGTTTGAGGGCACGATAATTTCAGTCAGCCACGACAGATATTTTATCGACAAGCTTGCCACCCGCATTGTGGAGCTTCTGCCCGCAGAAAGAGGCGGAATACTTTCCTACCCTATGACCGCGGATGACGATTACAACTCCTTCCGCGAATTCAGAAGTGCGGATGCGGCAAAGCACGTAGGCTCCGCACCCACGGCAGTTGCTTCGACGGAGCAGGAGGGTAAGAACGATTATCTTCGCCGTAAGGAGGAGGCCGCCGCAAAAAGAAAGGCGGAAAAGCGCAAGCAGCAGCGCGATGCCCGCATTGCCGAGCTTGAAAAGCTGCTTCCCGAAATGGAAAAGGAAATGTACGATCCCGCCACCGATTACGTCCGCGCCGCAGAGCTTTCCAAGCTCATCGAGGCATCGGAGGAGGAGCTGCTTCTCCTTTACGAGGAAGCGGAAGAGGAATGATATAAAACGAAAAAGAGCATCCTTTGTGTTGAGCCCCAAATTGTACGGACAGTACAAAAAAGACCCCTATGGTAGAATTTATTAAATACTAAGCAACATACTGACTTCGTTTTTCAAGCGGAGTCAGTTTTGTTTTAGTTTGGATACGATCGTTGTTGTAGAAGCG
>JAFOAB010000221.1 GCA_017382555.1 Clostridia bacterium | reverse complement strand
CCCGATTGGCATATTGCAAATCTCGGCTACGCACTGCTCACCGCAATACCGCTTACCTTATTCTACTGTCTGTTCCTCGCCGTTATCGGAAGCTCCGATGGCGGCATCACTTATGCCTGCAGAACGCTTACTGCGCTCGGCATTTCCGTTGCCGCGCAGATGACAATCATCGCCTATCGCTTTAATTTGCAGGAACACCTGTTTTTCAGACACCCAAACGGCAAAATTTCATCAATGAACAGATTTGTATTTACAAACTCATGGGGGCTTGCCACGATAATTGCCGCAGTTGCCGCCATTGCGATACCGGCGGCTATGTACCTCGCACGCTCGCGCAAGCTACCGATACTCCCGTATCTTTCTGCCGCAATATGTTTCGGCGTTGCCGTTGCATTGGCCACGCGTTCCGCAATAATTATCGGAATGCTTGTGTTTATTATATGCCTTATCGCGCTCTGCGCAGGCGGTAAGGGCAGGCACTTTAACCGTTTTGTTGCCACGTTATTTTTTGCCGGCTCCATTGCCGCCGTATGCTTCCTCTTTTCCTCAAAAAACGAGGATGTGCAAGCATATTTGCAAACGCTTCTACATATTTTCCGTTTCAACAAGCACTCCAATACGGACGCATTTTTCAGCGGAAGATTGGCGATTTGGGCAAACGGTCTTAAAGCCTTTATCTCCGCCCCTATTCTCGGCTCCGGATTTATGCGAGGCTGCGACGTTGTCGCGGACGTGTACTTCCGAATGTACCATAACGTAATTCTCGAATTCCTCGGTTCTATGGGAATCTTCGGTATTTTCGCATTTGCGGTGCATATCAAGCAGTTGATCGAGGTAATGCTGCGGCGCCGCAGTGCCGAGACGTTTATCCTCCTGCTTGTGCCCGTAAGCATACTTGGGATGTCCATGGCGGATAACTTCTTCTTTTACCCGAACTTCCAGCTTATTTACGCCGCATTCCTTGCCTGTGCCGAAATATCGCTCGAAAGGAAGCGCAAAGAACACCTTTCCGACACCAAAGCCGTTCCAAGCGGCAAAAGGCCGCACGTTGTGTTTGCGTACGTTGAGGCGGGCAAGGGACACGTAGTGCCGACAAAGACCGTTTGCAACGCCTTCAGGGAAAAGTACGGTGACAGATGCGATATCACCGAATCGTACTTTTTTACCGAAACGGGCGACAAAAACCTTGAAAGCTCCGAGCGGCTCTTTACAAGCGCCGTTCGCGGACATAACCTTACCCCCGTAATGAGTATGCTGTGCAGGCTGGCAAACCTCATAGCCGGCGACACATTTATGCTTTACTTCCTTTTTAATTATACAGTAAGCGGTATCCGCTCCAAAAAGCCCGCGCTGAAGCACCTCGCGGAGCTTGATGCGGACGTTATCTATTCGGCGCATTGGTCGATTCCCTACCACGTGAACAGGATGAAGAAGGACCGACCGTACACAGTTTTCTTCTGTCCCGATATCATCCCAAACGGCGCGTTTAACGTGGATTGCAACAGCTTCCTTCTCTCCAATGACAGCGGGTGCAATTACGCAAAAAGCCGACGTATGTTCGCGGGCGGCAATATTACGCGCATCCCGTTCCCCGCACGCAAGGAGATATCGGCGCTTCGAGGCACCGACAAGGGCGAGCTTCGCCGTGCGCTCGGGCTGGAGGATATCTTCACGGTCTCCATAAGCGACGGCGGCTACGGTCTGGCGCGCATGGAAAAAACAGTTGACGCGCTGATCAAGGCTGCGGACACACCGATGAACGTAATTGCCCTTTGCGGCACCAACAAGGCGCTCTACGCAAAGCTTTGCAAAATGAAAAGCAAAAACCCGCTCGTTCGGCTCATCCCCCTTGAATATACGGAGGAGATAACCCTCTGCCTTGCGGCAAGCGATCTGTTTGTCGGCAAGGCCGGTGCAAACTCCGTTGCCGAGCCGATATCGCTCGGTGTTCCCGTTATCATCACCAAGTGCATCACCTACGTGGAAAGATGGATAAAGAATCACTACGTCAAGATGGGCGGTGCGCTTTATATTCCGAATGCAGAAAAGGCCGCCCGCGAGATATGCAGTCTTGCACACTCAAAAAGACGGCTTGCAATATTAAAAAAGCCCCTCCAAAGCATCCCCGACAGCGAATTTGACGCCGAAAAAACCGCGGATATTATTTGGGAGGGAGTTGAGCGGATGGGGTTTGAAGATTAAGTGATATACCTCGCTTTGCTCGGTGTGATATTTTTGCTACGCAAAAGTGATATTGTTCGCTTCGCTCACAGTGATATTATATTCGCCTTCTATCTTCAAGCTCGCGGAGCGCATATCGCGTCCGCAGGACATATCACGCACGCAGTGCATATAACTCGCCGTAAGGCGAATATAACTGAAAAAAGCACGCATTAGCGTGCTTTTTTCTTGGTGGGCCAACAAGGACTCGAACCTTGGACCGACCGGTTATGAGCCGGTAGCTCTAACCAACTGAGCTATTGGCCCGCATATGCGGTTTTTGTACCTTGGTATTGTAGCATAAGTTTTTTATTTTGTCAATAGCTATTTTAACATATACCATACCGCGCCTTGACACGGTAATAAAAAAGTGTTATCCTATCATTAATAATGATAACAAGGAGGTCGCGATGGACTCTCTTGAATATACAGCACCGCAATATGCGGAGGCGGAGGCGAAAAAGGCATACCGAAGCGCAGGCACTGCGCTGTTTGCATTTATCGTTGCAACACAGCTTGCCGCCATCTTTATTTCTATTGTCCCTCTACTCTTTTTCCCACAGCTGATCAACACGGATTGGTTTGTGCTTGCACTTAATTTTGTGTGCATATACTGTGTGGGCGCACCGTTCTTCTTCCTCATTTTCGGCAAAACAACCGCCTTCCCGCAGGAAAAGAAGAAAATGCCGACACGCCATCTTATCTGTGCCGCATTTATCGCCATCAGCTGTATCTACGTTTTTAACGTTCTTACCATTATAATAATGACAGGGCTTGAAGCGATATTTGACACGTCGTTTACCAACCGCCTTGACGAGACGCTCGGAAACGCAAATTTGTGGCTTGCGATCCTCTCCACCGTTGTTATTGCACCGATAATGGAGGAGCTTATATTCCGCAAAATGCTCTGCGACCGCCTTGCCCCTCACGGTGAGTGGCAGGCGATAATCTTCTCCGCCCTCGCGTTCGCGCTTTTCCACACCAATTTACAGCAAATACTGTACGCATTCACGCTCGGTTGCGTTTTCGGCGTTATCTACGTGCGCACACGCAACATCGTCTACACTATGATACTGCACGCGATAGTGAACTTTATCGGCAGTGTGCCGGGGCTTTTACTGCTCCGCAGTGACCTTGTGGGCGTGCTTGACCGCTTTGTGAATATGACAGCCGAGAATGACACCGTAGCGCTTCTGGAGTATTTTCTTGAGAATGCGCATATAATCATCCCGTATCTGCTTTACTGCGTTGTGCTGGTAATGGTGGTACTGACGGGTATCATACTCGGTCTTATTAATATAATGAAGCTGATCCGCGCCGCAGACGGACGGACAATGCCGAAAAAAAGGCGCTTCGTTATTATGTTTTCCGGTGTGTTCACCATCCTCTACGTAGTTGTCGCTATGAGTCTTACGGTATATAGTTTATTTGCTTAAGGAGTTATTATGACAGGCAAGGAAAGATTTATTGAGATCTATCAAAGCAAAATACAGCGCGAGGGCGCGGATAAGCTGCTCGAATATCTGCTTTCCCCTCAGTCCGACTTTTTTGTCGCACCCGCAAGCGCACGCTTCCACGGCTCCTATGCGGGCGGACTTGTCGACCACAGCTTAAACGTGTACGATTGCCTTGTGGATTACCTCTCACGCCCCCGCGTTAAGGAGCTTTACGGCCTTGAATACAGCGAGGAGAGTATTGCAATATCCGCGCTTCTGCACGATCTTTGCAAGGTGAATTGCTACAAGCCCGGCACAAGAAACGTGAAGGACGAAAACGGCGTTTGGCACAGCGTGCCTACCTTTGAATTCTCCGATCCGCTTCCCTACGGACACGGCGAAAAGTCCGTATACATCGCATCGGGCTATATGCGCCTCACGCGTGACGAGGCGTTTGCGATACGCTACCATATGGGCTTTTCCGGTAACGAGGACCCCCGCACCGTAGGCGACGCACTGGAGGCTTACCCCCTCGCGTTTGCCCTCTCCGTTGCGGATATGGAAGCATCCTACTTCCTTGAAAAGAAAAAATAAGATTATATGATATAACGGCGGGAGCTTGCCCCGCCCTACGACCCAATCGAATGGTTAAATTGTAGGGTGGGGGGCTTGCTCCAATAT